>CAZJOU010000112.1:2718-6687 GCA_964547685.1 uncultured Treponema sp.
CATTTTTTCTATTTTTAATTTATTAAAGTTTAGAATTTTATTATAATTTTTTCTATGAATAATAAAATTCCAAAACGCTCAGAAGTTCCAGAAACTGATAAATGGGACTTATCTTCTATTTATAAATCAAATGATGAATGGGAAGAAGCAATTAAAAAGATTCCTTCTTTTACAGAAAAACTTGTGCAATTCAAAGGTAAACTTGCAGAAAGTTCCGAAAACCTTTTAGGCGCACTAAAAGCGTTAGAACAAGCCGAATTGCAAATGGAAACAGTTTATCATTACGCAAGCCTTCAACACGAAGCCGACGAAGACGATGCAGAAGCAACAGACAGAAATGGTCGCGCAATGATGGCTTACACAAAAATGCAATCCGAAATAAGTTTTATGGATCCAGAACTTCTTGCAATTCCAGAAAAAACTTTGCGTGAATGGATTTCAAAACCAGAGTTTAAGGATTACAAAATTTATGTAGAAAAACTTTTACATTTTAACAAATATACTTTAAGCGAAAAAGAAGAACGAATCCTTTCTCTACAAGCAGAAACAGCAGAAACTCCATACAACACGTTTAGTATGTTAGAAAATGTAGATTTGAATAAACTTTTTGGAACTGTAAACGTAAACGGCCAAGAAATGCCTTTAACGCAAACAACTTTTACAACTTTACTAAAAAATCAAGACCGAAAAGTTCGCGAAACAACATACAAACAGTTTTACAAAAAATTCGAAGATTTTCAAAACGTAATTGCCGCTCTTTACGCCGGCAACGTAAACCAAGATGTATTTAATGTTCGTGCGCGTGGCTACGATTCTTCGCTACAAGCGGCACTTTACGGAAACAAAGTTCCTCTTAGCGTTTACCACAATTTAATAGATTGCGTTCACAAAAATTTAGGAACTTTGCACGAATATTATTCTTTGCGCAAAAAAATATTAGGATTGCAAGAACTTCGCCACTACGACGTTTACGTACCATTAGTAAAATCCGTAAAAATGCACCACACTTATGACGAATCTGTAGAAATTGTACGCGCCGCACTTAGTCCGCTTGGAAAAGAATACACAGACAGATTATGTTCCGGCTTAAAAAGTGGCTGGGTAGACCGCTACGAAAACGTAGGAAAGCGAAGCGGTGCTTTTTCTAGTGGTTCGTACATCGGAAATCCATATATTTTGCTAAATTACGACGAAAACGACATTCGCGACGTATTTACAATGGCGCACGAAGGTGGACATTCTATGCACAGTTGGTATTCCGTTCACAACAATCCTTTTCTTTCGTACGACTACACAATTTTCGAAGCAGAAGTTGCGTCTACTTTTAACGAAGAACTTGTATTTGAATATTTGCTAAAAAACGCAAAAAACGAAGACGAAAAAAAATATCTTTTAGCAATGCGCGCAGATGACATTCTTGCAACACTTCACAGACAAACAATGTTTGCCGAATTTGAATTAAAAGCGCACGAACTTGTAGAAAGTGGAACGCCGCTAAGCGCAAAAGTTTTGCGAAAAATTTATCGTGAACTTTTGGAACTTTACTTTGGACCAGAAATGCACTTTGAAGAAAATAGCGATATGGAAGGTTTACGAATTCCACATTTTTATACTTCTTTCTACGTTTACAAATATGCAACAGGAATTTCTGCCGCTTTGGCATTAGCAAAACGCGTTACAACTGGTGGCGAAAAAGAACGCGAAGACTACTTTAAGTTCTTAAAATCCGGCGGAAGTCGCTACCCAATAGAAAGTTTGCGCGTTGCCGGCGTAGATATGGAAAGCACAGAGCCAGTTCAAGCCGCGTGCGACACATTCAAAGAAATTGTAGAACAACTAAAAAAGATGTTCTAGACATAAAAAAATGGTGATTGAGCTTAACGTCCACGAAGTGCGCACAAGCAACCACCATTTTTTATTTTTACGTATTCCCTACAAACTATTTGCCCAAATGTTGACTTTTTGAAAATAATGTCATTGCCGTGCTTGACACGGCAATCTTCTTAGAAAATTAAATAAAAGATTATCGGGTCAAGCCCGATAATGACAGAATTCGTTATTAAATTTGTAATTTAATCGAAAGCCGAAATTATGGCTATTTAGTTCCGTAAGCGTCGTACTTTTTAGAAGGAGAATAAGTTCCTTCGCGATATTCGCCAGTCAAACTTGGAATTTTCATCTTCATTCCAGGCATAATCAAATTAGGATTATTTGGCTGAGGAATATTGCTTTTGTTTTCTTGGTAAAGATTTTCCCACAAAAGCGGATTGTTATAAACATAAGGACGACCAGAAATATTCCAGAAACAGTCTTTTGTTTCTGCCCAAGGACGAACAATATAATATTCAGGAAGCGGAGTTACTTCGTAAACTCCATCAAGTGCAGCAATAGCCTGCTTTGCATAATCCTGCGTTGCCTTGTAGTCTTCTTTACCAAATGCGCTTTCTGCATTGTTATACGCTTCTTTTGCTGCAGAATAAGCCATTGGGAAAGTTTTTTCTGCGCCAATGCCATCTGCCCATTTAATTTTGTTTTGCGCAAGTTTTAACTGCTGTTCTGCATTGTAGCGCGCCATCATAGAATCAATATACGCTTGCGATAAAGCCGCATTTTCAGAAGCTTTTTTAGAATATTCAACCGCATCATCGTACTGACCAGCGTCAAACGCAATTCTAGCCTTTTTTTCGTATTCATCAGCAAGTTTCTGATAAGTATTATTTTTGTAACTTACAGCAAAAATAGAAGCAGCTGCAATTAAAAATGCTGCGGCAGCAATAAGTTTTTTCATTATTTTGCCTCCGTTGTATCAATAGCATTATTGATAGTTGTATTTACAGAATCAACTGCGTCTTTTACAACACTTTCCAAAGAAGAATCTTTTCCTTCAAAATCTTCAACTTTATAGTCTTCAATTTCTTCTGGAATTTCTGCTTCTTGACTTTCTGGAGTTTCGTAATTATCTGCTTCCAAAAGAACAGCGTCTTCTTTTTCAATTCCTTCTATATTGTCGCCTTCCAAAGGATTTGACTGATCTGCTTGTGTAGCGTAATTTGCCGCAGCTTCTACTTTTGCTTTTGCTTCGTCAATAGCTTTTTGTGCTGCTTCGCGCTTTGCTGCAACATCTTCTGCAACTTTATTAAATTGTTCTGTAGATTTTAAGTAATGATTGTAAGCAGATTCAGCATTTTGCATAGCATAATTTTGGTCGCCAGATTTAAATTCTTCTGCAGCCTTAGAATATTCTGCTTTTGCCGCAACGCCAGCCTTTACAGCATCAGCGGCACGTTTAGACTTAAACGCTTCTGTTCTAGCATCTTTTGCAAGTTGTCTGTAAGCCTTGTTCAAAACATTAATAAACTTGCCATTTGCCATATTTGCTTTGTCTAACATTAAAGTTCCAAGCAAATTTGTAGAACTATTCAAATTTTCAAAATCAGAAAGAGCCGTACAACCTTCATCATAAGATTTTTGGTCGTAAGAAACTAAATTTCTGTCATCAATTTTCTTTTTGTTTTCAAGCGCATTTGCATAAGCAGTAAGTGCCTTGTAACGATTTTCTACGTCGCCAAGCGCAACAGAAACGTCTAATCCAGATTCAGACTGAGTTTTTAGCGCATTGTAAATTTCATCTGCTGCATTAAACTGTTTTTCGGCAACTTTGTCAGCGCCCGCTTCTATAGCCGCTTTTCGCGCTGCTTCTGTTTTTTCTAATGCCGAAGAATTGTCAACTGTAGTTGCTTCTTCAACTTTGTCTTCAACTTCATTTACTTTATCTTCAATAGTAGATGGCGTTGTATCTTCTGTTTTCGGAGTAGAGCCACAGGATGCAAGCGTAAAAGTAAAAGCCACTGCGAGCAAAACTGGTGCAATAAATTTTTTCAAAGTTAATAAACCTCCATTTTTTCAATATTACTATTCTACAACATCTTTATTTTATTCGCAATATTTGTGTTTGCAGAATTTTTTTAA
>CAZJOU010000113.1:0-6597 GCA_964547685.1 uncultured Treponema sp.
CTAAAATAGAAGGCACTTGGTATATTAAAGGTACTTCTAATTCTACTTCTGATGGTGGTACTGCTGTTTTCAGTAATGGTACAGTTACTTACACTCCAGATGTTAATAAAACTTCGGCAAAGTATGAAGGTACTTACTCTGTAGATAATGGTGTGCTTAAAATTAACGGTACTGTAACTATTAGTTCTACTAGTAGGTCCGAAGACACATTCACTGTTTCTTTCACCGAAGATAGCTTTACAATTACAAGTAAAACTGCTACAGATTCTGCTCCTAGCGGTATTCTTACTATTTTCTTCCAGAGAACAAACGCTACAAGCTTAACATTTTATTCTTCCAAATAAAATGTATATTCTATAAACTATATTTTTAATTTTTTTTCAGAACAAAAATCACTAGAACCAACCAACCGCCCTTGCTGTTAGCAGGGGCGGTTGGTTTTTAAATGTGGCTTTGTAAAATCTGGTTAAAAAAATTAGCGAGTAGGAGAAAAATCGTTGGTACGAGATTTATGCTTTTGGTTTATTGCTTGTTTTTTAGTGTGTCCTAGTTCAATCGGTGGGTAAGCAAATTTTTTTTCAGGATTTTCTGTCATTTCAAAAATTCTTGTTTTAATTTTATTCCAATCAAATTTTACGTCAAAAAGTTCCACTGGCTCTGAGGTAAAATCAATATCATCAAAATATAAAAGAGCCTTTATTGGAATAATTAAATTTTTTTCATTATATTTATTTTTATAAAATGAAAGCATTTCATTAAGACTAAATTTTGTTGATAAAAACGCAATATCAACAAAATCTTTTACTCTAGTACCATTGTCTGTTATTGCAGAAAGTTTCATACAACAAACATCTTCCATACTTGCAATTCTAATATTTTCTTCAACGAAAATAGATTTTATTAAGGGATAATCATATTTTATACAATCAACAAAAACTCCGTCTATATCACCTTTTAAAGTGTTTTTTGCTCTAAAACGTTGTTGGAAGTTATAGTTTTCTTTTAAATGATTGTTTAAGGAGATAACGTCAATATCGCTTTTTGTAAATAAATCTAAATCAATGCTTTTACGATGACCAAGTTGCAATGCAAGCGAGGTTCCGCCGACAAGAAAAAAATCAGAAAACTTTTTATCATTCATTAAGCGTTTTAGGAGTTCAAAAGTGCTTTTCGTGACTGTTCTCTTTTCAAGCAAGATAAATCCTCCCTTTTAATTCCAAGCAAGATACAGCACCAATTAATTTCGTGTGGACCAATGTGTGGAATTTTCTTTGCAATTTCTGCCACATTTTTCTTTCCGCCGTAAAGTTGAAACATTGCGTAATAATCACTTGGAAGACCATATTCCAAAACTCTCTGAACTACGATTTTTGACATTTTATTCCAATCCCAATTTGGAGATGTTGTGTCATATTCCCAGAGAATTGTTTTTGAGATATTTTCTTTTTTATGTGTTTTCCAATTATCAAAAAACATATACATACTTCCAACTTTTAAATTATAATCCTAGCGAATTTTGGTGTCAATGTGAAAGAAATTTGCTGTGAAAAAAGACTATCAACTAAGAGAAATCATCATCAAGAAATCTTCGTTAGACGCTCTTTAAATTTATTTAATTCAATTTATCTAGGAATTTTTGTCTTTAGTTTGTAAAATAGAAAAAAACATTTGGAGGCTTTTTTATGCCAATGATAGATTCTAAAGTTACAGTTCCTGTTCCGCAAGAAAAAATGGACGTTTTAAAAGCAGAACTTGGAAAAGCAATTTCTGTTATGGGAAAAACAGAAACTTACCTTATGGTTGGATTTGAAGATAATTATGATTTGTATTTTGGTGGAAAAAAACTAGAAAAAGGTGCTTTTGTTTCTGTTAGCGTTTTAGGCGAAGTAAATTCTGCTGAAAGTCAAAAAATGAGCGCAGAAATTTGTAAAATTTTCGAAAAAGAACTAGGAATTCCTGGCGATAAAATTTACATAACGTATTCTGGCTATAAAAATTGGGGCTGGAACGGCGGAAATTTTTAGTAACAACTTTTAATTGCTAATAAAAGTTGTTTTTGATATAGTTAAATTATGAGTAAAATAGAAAAATGTCCTTGTGGTTCGGGAAAAAATTATAGCGATTGTTGTGAACCAATTATTAAGGGAACTGTAAAAGCTGCAACTCCAGAAGCGTTAATGCGCGCGCGATATTCGGCTTATGTTACACACGAAATTGACTTTATTGTAAATTCTTGCGAAGAAGGCGAAGGAATTGCCGAAATAGATAAAAAAGCAACGGAAGATTGGAGTAAACAGTCTGTTTGGCAAGGTTTGCATATTTTAAAGACAGAAGAAAAAGATGATGAAGGCGTTGTAGAATTTATTGCAGATTACACAATGAATCACATGGTTGAACATCATCACGAGATTGCTGGCTTTAAGAAAATTAATGGTGAATGGAAATACGTTGCTGGAAACATTATTACAGAAACTGTAAAACGCGATGGCGTAAAAATTGGCAGAAACGATCCGTGTCCGTGCGGAAGCGGAAAAAAGTATAAAAAATGTTGCGGACGCTAAGCGGTTGGTAGCGAAGCGGAGCAACGTAGTAAAAATGTCTGATAAAATAATAACTGGTTTTCATGCAATAGAAGAGCGCGTTTTACGAGCGAAAGAAAATAGCGCAAACTCAAATGTTTCGTTCCATATTTTTTATAGCAAACCAGGTCCGCGCGTAAAAAAAATTTTAGCTGCCGCAAAAGAAGCTGGAATTGCTTGTTCAGAGCAAAACGAACGTTATTTGGACAATTTAGTAAAAAATTTACCAGAAACTAGTCGCGAACATCGCGGAATTGTTCTTTGCGTTTCTGGCGAAAATGCAAAAGCCGAAAATATTTTAGATTTTGACGAATGGCTTTTAGCGGCAAAAGCAAAACCACAGGAAGAACGTCAAGTTGTTGTTGTGTTAGATTCTGTAACTGACCCGCATAATGTTGGTGCAATTATTCGTAGTTGCGACCAATTTGGCGCAAGTTTGGTTATTTTGCCAGAACGTCGCGGAATAAAAGATATTGAATCTAACGAAGTTATTGCGCGAAGTTCCGCAGGTTCTTCTGCTTGGGTTTCTGTTGCGGTTGTAAATAATTTAGTGCGAACAGTTCAACTTTTAAAAGAAAATGGATTTTGGGCTTATGCGGCAGACGCAGGTGGCGAAAATGTTACAAAAATTAAGTTTGCGCCACGTTCGGTAATTGTTATGGGTAGCGAAGGAAACGGAATTGCTCGCCTTTTAGAAAGCGAATGTGACACAATAGTTTCTATTCCAACTTGCGGAAAAATTGATAGTTTAAATGTTTCTGTTGCATCCGGCGTACTTTTGTACGAAAATTATAGACAATTAGGTGGTCATTGAGCCTGTCGTCCGCTTGCGCACGGAGCGTAGCGGAATAATGACACTGTAATGTAATTTTTATGTCAACATTTTCGGGGAAAAAATGAACGAAGAAGAAAAAAAAGTTGTTATTGCTGTTACTGGCTCTGATGGAGCAATGGGCGGCGAAGTTGTAGCGCATTTACTTGCTTCTGAAAAGCACTTTGAATTGCGCCTTTTTATTTATAATCACGTAAAACATTACAGAAGATTTTTTAAATCTCTTTTAAAAAAAGGTCGCGGACGAATTACTGTAATTAAAGGCGACTTAGGAAATTACGACGATGTTGCAAAACTAGTAGAAGGCGCAAATTACGTAATTCATTGCGGGGCAGTTATTCCGCCAAAAGCAGATCATAATCCAGAAAATACAATTAGAACAAATTTTAACGGCACTAAAAATATTGTGGACGCAATTTTGGCTAGCGGCAGAGCAAACGAAATAAAACTTGTTCATATTTCTACTGTCGCTGTTTACGGAAACCGCAATTATAAACATATGTGGGCAAGAATGGGCGACCCAGTTATGTCTTCTGCTTACGATTATTATTCTGCGGCAAAAATAAAAGGTGAACGTTACGTTTTGGAAAGCGCGCTTCCTAATTGGGTAGTTTTGCGACAAACAGCGGTTTACCACAAATATTTTCTTGCAAACAATATGAACGACGGACTTATGTTCCACACTTGTTGGAATGCTCCGCTAGAATGGATTACAGATAGAGATTCTGGTTTGTGCATTCAAAATCTTGTGGAACGCGATTTAGACGGAAAATTAAACGGATTTTGGCAAAACGACTATAATATTGGTGGCGGAGCGGCTTGTCGCGAAACTGGCTACGAAACTTTTAATTACGGATTTGCTCTTATGGGCGCTGGTGCCGAAAAGTTTTTTGACCCACAATGGAATATTCCGCGCAATTTTCATGGAGTTTGGTACACAGACAGTTACGTTTTAGATAAATGGCTTAACTACAGAACAGAAAGTAGCGCAGATTATTGGCGCAGAATGAAAAAGGAACTTTGGTATTATTGGTTTGGACGCATTGTGCCTTCTGTTCTTATTAGGAAATTGGCTATTGAACGACTTTTAAAAAATAGTAATGCACCAATGAATTGGATTCGACTTGGTAAAAAAGGTAGAATAGACGCTTTTTTTGGTGGAATAAACGCATTTAACGCAGAACCAAAAGAATGGAAAGATTTTCCAGTGTTAGCAAAAGGGCAAACGCCAGAAGGAACTTTAGATTACGGTGAACTAAAAGACGAATCTAAAGCGGAAAAATATAAACTTAACCACGGATATGATGAATCAAAATCTGATTCTGAACTTGATATAAACGATATGAAAGAAGCGGCTGCTTTCCGTGGTGGTGAAGTTGTTTCTACTTCTATGAAAAAAGGCGATTTGTACACAAAATTAAAATGGAAATGCCACAATGGACATATTTTTGAATCAAAACCGTTTACAATTTTAAAAGGCGGATTTTGGTGTCCAGAATGTTGCGAAGCGTTACCAACTTGGGCTTTTGATAAAGCCGCTACAAAAGTTCCGTTTTATGCGCAAGTTTGGTACGACAGTCATTCTAAAGAAGAAGAAAACAACGTTTATCCATACGATAAGCACGAAGATGACGATATGCTTGTGCCAGTAGAAAAGTTGTAAGACGATTCTTATGGGGCGTTGCGGGGCAAGGTGCGAACACAACTTGGCCCCGCACGGTGGGTAGACGAAAACACGCAGTGTTTGAGGCGTAGGGCGGTTGTCCGCCCAAAAAAATATGAAAAAAGCAGTAATTTATGTTTTTAGTGGAACTGGAAATACTCGTTTAATTGCAGATTTGTACAAAGAAAATCTTAGCGAATACGAAACAACTATTTATGATGTAAAAATGAAAAAAAACGAGGCTGGGAAATTTGAATTTTTGCCTTTTCCAGATCCGAATGATTTTGATTTAGTTGGATTTGGTCACCCAGTTTATGGTTTTAATATTCCAAAACCTTTTGATAATTTTATAAAATTGTTGCCAAAAGTTCGCGAACAAAAAAAAGCGTTTGTTTTTAAGTCTAGTGGCGAAGGTTTGTACATAAACGAATTTTCTTCTCAGCGTTTAATTTGTAAGCTAGAAAAGAAAAATTTTAAGTTTATTTCTGACCGACATTATGTAATGCCTTACAATATGATTTTTAGACATACACCAGAAATGGTAAAGCGCGAATGGCTTTACGCAACTGCTTACGCAAAACTTTCTTGTTCTGAAATTATGGCGGGAAAAGTTGATAAAGTTCATATTAATCCACTACTTAGATTTTGGGTTCCGCTTGTAAGAATTGAATGGATTTACTATCCGCTTTCTGCGCCTTTTTCGTTCAAAGTTGATATGTCTAAGTGCGTAAAATGCTTAAAATGCGTGCGAAATTGTCCGCTAAATAATATTTCTTTTGACGGAAAAAAGTTTAAGTTTGGTCATAATTGTACAATGTGCACTTGCTGTTCGTTTGGTTGCCCAACTTGCGCAATTAGCATTGGTTTATTAAACGGCTGGCGAATAAACGGTTCGTACAACATAAAAAAAACGGCTGCAAACGCAGAAATTGATTCGCCAGAAATTGGCAAAGATTACGTTGGTTTGCATCCGTGGCTTTACAAAAAATATTATCGTAAGTTAGATAAAAAGTTGTTAGCGGCAAAAATTGAATTGTAGGATTGTCGGATTATGTTTCGACAATGACATTCGCTTATTAAACTTACATAAAAGATTATCGGGTCAAGTCCGATAATGACACATAATTCATAAAAACTGATTTCCGTGTGGACTGTCGGGTTAATATAGCAAAAAATGTAAAAAAATCGTTATAATAAAATTATGATTACAAAACATAATATGCAGATTTTGCAGGAACTTGCACAAAAAAATGGTCCGCTTTGCGTTGGATTAGACACTTCGCCTTCTTATTTGCCGGAATCAGTTATAAAAGTTTTTGGTTCAGAAGAAGAAGCGGTTCTTGCTTACAATAAAGAAATTATTCGCCGCGTTGTTGCGGACAAAAGTGCTTGCTGCTTTAAAGTTCAAATTGCTTATTACGAAGCAATGGGCTTAAAAGGTTTAAAAGTTTATGCGGAAACTTTGCGAGCAATTAAAGAATCGGGACTTATTGCAATTAGCGACATTAAGCGCGGCGACATTG
>CAZJOU010000114.1:0-6551 GCA_964547685.1 uncultured Treponema sp.
AGTTTAGGGGGCTTTTTTTTCTTTTTTTGGTTGCCACCATTCATTTTTGACGCTTCTTCAAAAGAAACAAATGATGTGTCTTGTTTTTTTTCAGAAGTATCAGCAGAAAAAGACGGCTTTTCAGATTCGGAATTCTCGCTTTTAGAAGTTTCTTCTGAAGAATTATTAGAATTATTTTCCGAATTACCAAAAGAAACACTGTCTAATACATCATCATCTGAATTATCATTGTAAGAATTTTGTTCATCAAAACTCTTAAATATATCTTTTGTATTTCCGTCTTCGTTATTTTCCATCTGTTACCTCCTTTTTCTCTTTTAAAAAGAAATTATCTGGTTCTATATTCTCATTTTCTTCATTGATAGTATTCATTTGTTGTTGAAGCAGTTCTTCAGTAGCAACTTTTTCAAACCTTTTTTTTGTAACTTTAGAAAGACCAAAATTTAATCCATAAGAAAGAAGTGTTAGACATACACAAAAAAAAGGAATAACAGCAAATTGTTTCATTTTATTAGCGAAAAAACACACAAACCAAATTACGCTAAAACCAAGACAGCCTAATGTTCCATACAATGGCCATTTGAACATAACAACAAAACAAATAAGTAAAAAAGATGCAGAAATAATTCGCATAGCGTTGTATTTTTTTCTATCCGAAGCAGAAAGATTTTTTATCCAGTTTTTCCGTGATAAAATTTCTTCTTTTGCTTTTTCGTGTAATTTTTCCCATTCTTCTTTTATTTCTTCATCGGATTTACCTTTAAAAGAATTTTTAAAACGAAATAAAAAACTTTTCATTTTCCCGCCTTATTCCGTTTCGATAATTGCAGTTTTTGTAATATCTTGAACAGGAACGTCTGACGCATCTGTGTCATGTTTTTCAAGTGGCATGTGAAGTCCAGTTGCCTTTTCAAATTTATTTAATTCTTTCTTTTCTTCTTCAGATTGTTTTTCAATCAGCTTTTCAATAGATGTTGCTTTTTGAAGTTCTTTGTCTTCTCGTGTTGCTTTGTAACCTTTTTTAGTGATAACAACTTTCTGTTTTCCAATTTTCATTGTTACTTTTTCTATTAGTTCTGGAATAACAATCATATTATTACTTACAGAATAATTAATTCTGCTTCTGCTTTTATCAAAAAGAACTGGAGTTGTCATGTGAAGAACAGTTTCATTCATAATGATGTAAGTTTTTGCACCGTCATCAAAAATTCTATAAGGAAGCCAATAAGGTTTTTTAAATGTAGAATACTTCATTTTGTAATCAAAACTTAAATATCTAGGGTCAACTTTAAGAGTTGATACAGAACTTGTTTTTATACCAGAGTTAGAAGAAGATGCAGACGAAGAATTTCCATTTGATTTTTTTAAAAGATTAAATGGCATATCGCTAGGATATTCCCATTTTACCATTGTCATATAAGTGTCTTTGTAACTTTTAAGAAGCAAATGATAAACTCGCATATCAGTAATAATAATCATAGAAGTTACAAGACCCGAATATGCAGGTTTTAGAAAAAAATGCTGTGTATCTTCATTTTCTACACGGCTTACACCTGCGCCAATTTCCCAAACCTTATTTTCAGACAAAAATGGCATTTCGATTACTTGTTCACCTGGCTGTAACTGAATATCTGTAGTTCTATATGGTTGACAATAGATTTCATAGGTAAAATCTTCATCAAAGTCATACCACATTGTTCCACCGGTATATTTTTCCGGAATTTGAAGAGCTTCCTGAGTTGATTTTTTTGCAGCTTCTTTACCAGTTATTTTTTTTTCACTTTCTTTAGAACTTTCGTCTAAAGGATAGTAAACAGGTTTTTCAATATAGATTTTCTTTATTTGCGGTTCTTTTTGCTGTTGTTCTTGATAAAAAAGACTGTCTAACAATAATTCTTCTCCGAAAGAAGCCGAACTTTTTTCCGAACTTTTAGCAGAAGATGTTGTGCCTTGGTCAGAAAAATCAACTGTTTTACAAGAGAAAATAATTAAAGATGTCAAAGTAAATAATATTAAAAGTTTTTTCATTTTTTAGTTCCTTTTTTTTAATAGTTTTTTAGTTATTTGCTGGTTGAATATCAAAGTTTGTTATATAAAGTCCCAACGGATTTTGTGGAGACGGTTGGTAATATCCAAGAGTAACAAGCATAGTCCATGGTTCTTGTGCAATAACACCACCATTGCTTGTTTTTAATGTCGTTTCATAACGACAGAAATAGACGTTTTCACTTTGTCTTAAAGGTTCAGAAAGAGTTACAATACGAATTCTTTGCCCAAAATTATCAAATGGATTATTCTGTTTTAAGAATAAATCTAACTGTTGTATTGCGCCAGATTGAACAAGAGCCTGCGCATCTTCAATAAGAAGATTTTGACCATTTCTATCTGTAATCCAAGTATTCATACGTTCTACAAAACGTTTGATTTGATAAGTTTTTGCAATTTCTGGAATAGTTGCTTTTCCGCTAGTTGTAACTGGACCAATATAATTAGCCTTACCTTCTCCATTTACTGTAACAACAACAGGAACAGTTTTGGGAAGGTGAACTGCATAAGCAACTATTGCAAGTGAAATAAAAAAAGACAAAAGAGAAACAAGAGCAATTATTTGCCACATAGTAGCATTTCTTTGATAATTACCTTGAATGGTACTAGCCATAAGCAAAGCTTCTTTTCCAGAATCTTTTGCACCTGGCTTTTGTTTTTTTGTGTTGAAAGGCGTGCGAGATTCAACTTCTGGTACATTAAATAAAGAAGGCATAAAAACTCCTCTAATCTTAATTAGTAAAAATTAATTAAGAAAAAAAATGCGATTTTTCTAAAAAAAAAGCGGCAAGAGAAGCTTTTTGTATAAACTTAGCAAATTATAAAATAAATGTCAAACAGTATATTTTATATAAAAATATTTCCTTTATTATTTTTTAAGCGAATATAACAAAGGGCTATCTATATTTTTGGATAGCCCTTTGTTATTGTTATAAATTATATAATTGTTTACTTTTATTTTGGTTCTTCTCCATGATTTTCACCAGTTTCTTTAGCGTTTGCACCCTCTTTTTTCGTATTTTGGTCGTTATTATTACCATCTTGAGTTCCTTTTTTCGGCTCTGGTGGTAAAAAGCCTTCATTTTCAGAATATTTCTTTGCATATTCATCAAGACCTTCATTAAATCTAGCTTGAGTAACATTTCTTCCTTGTTCATCTTGCTTACCAGCTTTCCAAGCCATACCTTCAACGCCAAATGGATTTTGACCAGCACCACCATTTTTACCAAATTTAAGATGGTCAAGCATTGAATTAAGTTTACCACTCCATTGTTTTTGATGTACATCACGTTTAAAGTCTCTTGCAGCTTCTTGGCCGGCTGTTGCGACTTGTTTTTCTTCAGCTTCTGATAATGTGGCTCCTGGTGCTTTTCCTTTAAGAAGTTCAGTTCTTTTGGCATCTGAGGCTGCACCTCCAACTTTTTCAGCAGCTTTATTAATTGCAGAATGGTTCGATGCTTGACGAGCGATTGTTCCAACGCCAGCACCTGCTAAATGAGCACCACCAGCTGCAACACCAGCTGCTTTTCTACCTGCGCCAGCTGCCATGTGCATACCGTGCATAGTACTTTGAGCTGCACGAACAACATCACCAAGATTAAGAGATGGTTGACCAGAAACAAGAGCGGAAGCGATTTGTGGAGCAGATTGAGTAAGAGTTTTTACTAATAAAGCTGCAAATAGTAGATACCCTAAGTTTTGGAATGTTAACATTTCGTATTCCCCCCAACATCGCAAAATCAATTTTAAATACATCACTAAAGAATATTGAGCAACAATAACAATTACAAGAAGTTTACAGAAATAATTTATAAACATTCTGACTAGATTTGCTGCATAAGATTTTGCTCCATCAAAAAGAATGCAAGATATAAATAAAGAACCGATTGAAGAAACAAGAATAAATTCTATTATTCCAACACAATATTGTAAAACACATTCACAAGCAATCCATAATAATAGCGCTAATTCAACAATAAGAATAATAAAACAAATAATATCTATAAAATTTGCGGCTATTTTTTTCGGACGTAGTGAAAAACCATTATCGGATAATTCTTGAGATGAACGATTAAATACTAATTTTGCAACGAGAACACTCATTCTTACCATTCTTGCTGGAGATATAATTAAATTATCAAATTTATATTTACTACTTGAAACAGGTATAAATGGAGCTTTAATATAACTTTGTACTTTCTGTTTAATGGTAGACCATTTAGTTGAAGCAATATACATAGATTTTTCCCCAGAATCATCTGTAACATTTTCTTCAACCAAATCTGCAAGAGCAATCATATTTTTCATTACAGTACTTTGATCGCCTTTTAGAACTGCGCTTATATCACTTTCTGCTTTTAATGCAGTTTCTTCTTCATTAATTATGTCCTTACCTTTTCCATGATTATTGAAGAGTTTGTATGCTCCCCAGCCAAGTGCTGTGCCATAATAATCACTATCGTTTTTTAATTGTGACGAAGAAATTGTTGATGTTGACGCTTTTCCATTATTAGCTCCTATTGCATAATCTGTTACTTCAAAATCTGGATAAGCAGCTTTAAATTTGCTCAAAGCCTCATCGTAAGACCAAAAGCAACTTGCAGCAATTTGCATTATATCTTCTTTAGTTAAACTTTTAATTTTACCATTTTGAATTGCATCATTTATAATTTTTGCAGAATTTTCTGTTGTTTTATCAACTGTCCCAACAAGATTTCCAACTTCTTGCATAAGAATACTTTTTCCATTTTTATCTGTCATACTTAGCCAACCGATTCTGCTTGAATGCCATAATACATTTGCAATAATATAAGGATAAATATTTAACAAAACTAAATATAAAATAAGTTTACAAATAAGGTCTGTAGCAACTTTTCTAGCTTCTATTGTTCCAAACCAAAGTTTAAAAGAACTCCACATAATTGTAATTATGAAAAAAAACAATGCTAAGGTTTGAGTATAAGTATAAAAAGTATTAATATTTGATAAAAGAATATTATACGCATCAACAAAAAGGTCATCAATATATTGCGAATTATTACTAAGCGTTGGTAATAATGATACATCGGATGTTTCTGCATACATAGAAAAAGAGAATATTCCAATTAAAAATAAAACCGCAAAAAAATATTTTTTATTTTCCAAAGGTAGACTCCTCTTTATTTAATTTCAATTTCGCTTCTGCTTGTTGTTTTTTATAGTCAAGCGCTCTTTGTCTAGCCAAAGCTTCTTTTTCTATATCATCTTTCTTTTTGCTAGCACCCCAAGCTGCAAAACATTTTTTAAAACCAGAACTAAGATTATTTATTTGTTTCATAATTCCGGCTGATGCTTCTATATTAATTCTTGCAGTTTCTACTTCCGAACCTGATTTTCCTGCTGCGTCTGCCATTTTCATTAATGTTTCAGTTTCTTCTGCAAGGCTACCAGCGTTTGCAGCCTCTAAAGAATCTGAAACGCCAGACAAAATATCATCTATAGCACCAGTAGCTAAAACAGAAGCCGTATTTACCGCACTTACAAGGTCTGGAGACATTCCCCATTTTGCGTAGGCATCTGCTTTTTCTTCATCTGTCATTTCTCCACTAGCGGCTTTTCCAATTTTTGCATAATTGTCAAATTGCTGTGTTGCAATATTATCAAGAAGGTTAAAAACAGTTTTATCCGAATCCCCTGCCCCACATAAATCTGCTAAAGTAAAATCAGTTCCGCCAAAAGAAATAGAAGAATTAAGCATCTGTTCTTTAGCAGCTTTAAGTTGTGCAATGTTGTTGGAAATAAAAGAAGTTTTATCGCGAACATTTTTTCGTGCATTACCAATATTGTCCCATGCACCTTGAAGGCCACCTTCCTCGCTCCAAGAACCTTCTTCTGTAAGTGCATCCCAATCCATATTAGCCATTTGCTGATAAGCAGCATTTATTTGTTCATAGCCTTGTTGAACCTGTTCAATCATATTGTTAATTTCATCATAGGTTGAATAAAGACTATTAATAGCTGTCATAAGAGTTAAAGCGGAGTTTGTTTCAAGAACTGCAACTTGAGCAAAAAGACTCGTTGTAATTCCTATGAAAAATCCGCAAATTAAAAATATTTTTTTCATAAAAAAACTCCTTTTTTTAAGCAATATTTGCATCTTTTAAGTATTTATCAGGATTAAAACCTTCTTCCCTTGATATTTCTGCTGCTAATTCGATTTGCGAATTACGTCCATATCTTTGTTCAAGACGGTCCAAAAGACTTGCATCTGGACAAATAAGACCAAGCGTAAATTTATCAAGTTCTAGTTGGAACATACGCGCTCCATAAGGCGATTTGTAAAAATAATCACGTTTCATTCGACCGTTTGCGATTGTATTAATTTCGTCTTCGTCAAGACCAAATTGTCTATAACCGTCGCGAACGATGTCTGTTGTTGCGTTAGGGTCTGCAAGATAAAAACGAGTTTGACATTGCGAAACAATAGTTGTAGAAATTTTAGAATTCGCTGCTTTAGAAACTTCCTG
>CAZJOU010000115.1:0-6497 GCA_964547685.1 uncultured Treponema sp.
GCGCTCCCCAATATTTGTCGGCCGGAACTTTTACTTCGCCCATTGAATCGTGTTCAATGCGAAAGTTTTCCATAAGAATTGCAAGTCTCCTAAAAAGTTTCCCCGAAAGAAAAGCAGTCCGTTCTCCAAGAAAATACCCAATTTTCTTTAAACTGCTTTTCTTTATATTTTTTAGAAATTAATTTGTTTAATTACGTCTTTTAAGCAATCTGCGCTATGTTTTAAAGAAACAAGTTCAGAATCTGTTAAAGGAGCAATAAGTTTGCTCTTAAGTCCTTCGCTAGAAACAACAGAAGGAATAGAAAGACAAACATCATTAATTCCGTATTCGCCTGTAAGAAGAGTAGAAAGTGTAAGCAAAGTTCCTGTCTTAAAAGAAAGCGCTTCGCACAAAGTTGCTGTTGTAACGCCAATAGCATAATTTGTAAATTTCTTTGCAGCAATAATAATTCCGCCAGATTTTCTTACATAATCTTCAACATCGTCCTTGTTGAATTTTGCAAGTTTAGAAGCTTCATAAGATTCTGCATATTTGTCTACTGGAATAGAACCAATATTTGCAAGCGACCAAGGAATAAAAGAAGAATCTCCGTGTTCACCAAAGACATAACCGTGAACATTTTCCTGACCAACTTGGTAAGTTTCTGCAATTCTTGCGCGGAATCTTGCTGTATCAAGCATTGTTCCTGTTCCAAAAATTCTTGTAGAAGGAAGACCTGAAGTTTTTACAAATTGATAAGTAAGAATATCAACTGGATTTGCAACGATTACGTAAAGAGCGTTCGGAGCAGTTTTTGTAATCTGTGGGATTATGGTTTTTGTAATATCAACGTTTGTTTGTGCAAGTTCAAGACGTGATTGACCTGGTTTTCTAGCAACTCCAGATGTAAGTACAACAATGTCAGAATCTTTTGCATCTTCATAGTCGCCTTCATGAATGGAAACAGGACCAATAAATGGAGTTCCCTGTCTAATATCCATTGCTTCTCCCATTGCTCTATCTTTTGCAATATCAATAAGAACAATCTCTGAAGCGAGTTGTTTTACTGTTAAAGCAAAGGCAATTGTTGAGCCAACCTGTCCAGCACCAATAATTGTAATTTTGTTTGCCATATATATGTGTCTCCTTAACACAATCTAGTTGCCGTTGCAAATCCTAAAAACGTAAAAAATTCCGTTTCGTACAACGGTATCATTACGATTATAATATGTTTTTAGTTTTATGTTAATAAAAAAATAGGCAGAAAAGTAAATATTATAGAAAGAATTGATTAGTTTAGGCTAACTCAAATCTCCCGCGGATTACGCAGATTTTCGCAGATTAAAATTTATAAAAATTATCTGCGTCTATCTGCGAGATTTGCGGGAAATTTAAATTACTTTGCGTTTATTATGTCTATTGCAGCATTCTTTGCAGATTGAACTGCATTTACTTCTTCTAGGTTAGATTTATTCAAAACTTTTACCGTTCCAGAAGAATCTGTTACAATTACATAATTTGTAGCAACAGTTACCGGAGTTGCAGATTTTACATTTACAGAAGAACGCAATTTTAAGTTCAAATCTGAATCGTATTTTGCAAGTTTATAGTTTTTGCCATCTTTTATAACGCAATAATATTCTCCGCTATCTTGCACAAGAACAGAATCTTCGGCAACAGTTTCGTTGCTTTCTTTCGTAATTTCCATTGTGTCTGGCGAAAGAAGAACAAGTTTTACAGTTCCGTTTCCTTTGTTTTCTCCGGCAATAGCAACAAAGTTTTCGCCTGCTTGGAACATAGTTCTGTTTCTAATGTAAGTAACTGGTGATGATTTTATTACTTCGCCAGTTGCAGTATTTACTTTTACAAGACCAGAAAGCAAAGTTGAATCGTTTGTAAGTTCAATTCCGTAAGCAGATGGAGCAACGGCATTTTCTATTTCTTTTTTAATAACTTCTGCCTGATCTTTAGCAATAGTTTTTCGCTCTTCTTGAGCTTCAGACGTTTTTTTATCTGCTACTGCTTGTTGTTCTTGCGCAGTTTGTTTTGCTTCGTCTGTAGTTTTTTGTTGTTCTTCCTGTGCAGTTTGCTGTTCTTCGTACGCTTCTTGCTTTTCTTCTGCTACAGCCTGTTTTTGAGCGGCTTCTTTTTGAGCGGCTTTATTATTAGGATTTTCGTCTGCTTTTTTCTGAGCAGTTTCCGCTTCTTTTTTAGCAGTTTCTGCTTCTTTTCGTGCAGTTTCTGTTTTTTGCTTTTGTTCGTTCAATTTGTTTTGTTCTTGAACAGCAGTTTTTTGCGCTTCTTGCGCTTTTTGATTAGCGTTTTCTGCTTCGCGTTCCTTTATGTCAACCATTTCTTTTCGACTTTCTACATTTTTGTCATCATCTTCTTGCATGTGTTGAACAACTTGAGTATCGCTAATTACAGATGTATCTACAGTGCTTAATCCGCCGTTTACATCGTACAAAGGAATTACAATTTGGGAATGTCCCGGCCAATCGCTATAAGTTACAGAAAGTCCGCAATCTGTAGAAGTAAGGTTATTTGTAACAACTTTTTTGTATTTATTTTGGAATGTGTCTAATTTTCCGCGGTAAACAGCGTTGTAAACTGTAACGAAAACGGCAACTGTTTCTGCATCTTTTTCTGAATATCCGTACGCAGAAACAAGATACGAAGCAATAATGTGGCGCAAATTGTTAATATGGTCAACAGTTGCATCTGCACCAATAAAAATAATATCTGCGTCAAGTTTTCCTGTTTCAGAAGGATCTACTGCGTGAATTACAGAATATCTAGAAGAATTTCCAGCAGAAGTTGCTTTAGAAGTATCGCGAGCAACAACTGTTCCTAAATCTGAACCAAGTTTTTTAATACTATCAAGAGAATCAATTTTAGAATGTGGTCCTGTATAGTTTATAAATACTATTGAATCATTCTGACCTGTTGTTTTAAGTTCATCTTCGTCAACTTCTAAAGAAAAAGCAGAAAAAGATACAAATGCGGCCAGTAAAGCCAATAAACAAATTTTATGTTCTTTCATAAGAACCTCCAACAAAAAACAAATCTTTTATATTATATAACTAAATTTTTAATCCCGCAATTTTTGTTAGCGTATTTCTAGCATAATCTTTTACAACGCTATTATATTGAGGATAAAGCAAATTTGTTAATATTTCCATTCCGTGTTCGTAAAGCGCAGGGCGCCCCATAAATCTGCAAATTTCGTAAACAGAATCGCAAATTAAAAGAAATTCTGTTGTTTTTGTAGTTAAAAGCGTTTTTGTTTTTACATCAATAGCATCCAAAATTGAACCATCTGGATCGTAACCGAACTGCGAAACATTTTTTAAAATTGCTTGAAAATTTGAATCATCTGTTTCTAATCGCAAAAATTTTGCAATATAAGGCGGAAAAGTATCTGTTCCAAATAGAAAAATTTGAGTCAAAATGTCGTGCATTCCAGTTTGGTCTCGCTGATAAATTGATTTTTGGCTTTTTATTGTTCTTGAATTTACAGAAGAAAGATATGAATTATAATCTTTGCAAACAGATAAAAGGGCAGAAACGTATTCAATTTCTTTTTTACCGTATCCACCTTTTTGTAATTCTTTTTGTCGATTATTTCCAACGTAATGCAAGTCAATTTTTTCTAACATATCGTTCATAAAAAGAAAACTTGTGTCTATTTTGTAAAAATCGTTGTAAGTTAGTTTTTTTTCTTTTTTTTGCGTTCTTTTTGTAATTTTATATGTTGTTCTAAAAGCGGCCATTGCCCAAGAAGTGCTACATATTACAAGATAATTTCCTTTTGTAAATGAAATAAAATTCCATTTTGAAAAAATATCTGGAGATTTTGGAAGAAGCCCAGACCAAACTACATCGCCATTCGTAGCATTTACAAAAGCTTGATTTTTGTCGCAAGTAAAAATGCTATCTAAATCGTTTGTAACGGCAGAACATACAATTTCCTTAAAATAACAGTCAATATTAAACCAATCAGAAACGCGTCCGTCAAAAGTGCTAAAAACCATTGCTCGTGTTTTTACTGCGCCAGAACCTGCAATTAAAAGAACAGCACGATGATTAGAAAGTTCCAAAAATGAAGAACCTAAACTTGGATTTGTGTTAGAAAATGCTCTGTCGGAATAAGGAATTGTCCACTTTGTAAATGTTTTTTCGTCTTTTACAGAACACATTCCGGCTCCTCCGCCTTCAAAAGAAAGAAGAATTCCTTCGTTACAATATGACGCAGATTGTATAATTCCTGTAAAAGTAATATTTTCCAAAATTTCGCCAAATGGAGAAATTCTTATTCCTGTAGATTTTCTATTTTCTGTTGCGTCTAAAACTGCAAGAATTGTTCCATCGTTCATTTCTAAAAGATGAATATTTCGTAATAATGCAGTTTTTATGTTCCATTTTAAAATTCCATTTACTCCATAGCACGCAATTCCGTTTTTGCCTCGTACAAAAATGCGAGAATCGCGCCCAACAAACGGATCTTCTGTAATTTCAAAAGGTACTTCCGAAGTCCAAAGTGTAAGTCCACTTGGATTTATTAGAGAAAGATTTTTTTTATTGCTTACAGTTAAAATAAAATCTTTAGAAAAAACTGTAAGATACGGTTCTGGTTTTCCGGGAATTCCGCGTTCCCAAAGTTTTGTGCCAGAATCTGTGCATGCAGAAACCATTTTTCCGTCTGTAAGAACAACAAATCCGTAAGAAGTCTTTTTTGGAGCGCACAAAGCATTTCCGCTAATAACAGATGTCCAACTAGAATTTTCTGTTGAAAGTTTATTTTGTCGAACAATATTTTTATTTTGCGCATTATTTTTTATAATTTGCTCTGAAAATAAGCAAAAACTAAAAAAGAAAAAAACTAACTTAAAAATACTTTTTTTTATATTCATTTTTTATCCAAAAATATATAGGTTTGTGGAAATGTCCGTCATTCCGAGCTTATCTCGGAATCTACGAAATTAAAAAGTTGTATTGCAATGAAAAATTATCAGTGCTCTCGCGGAAATCCGTTTTTGCTACACACGGTTGAGGCTGTAAGGAATTTTATCTTACCGGTTGCTACGCAACCTCAGCCCTCAAAGTGTTCGCAAAAGCCGGTTTCCGCTACGCACTGATAATTTTTATTGTTTTGCATACAAATAGATTTCATAAATCTGCGTAAATCTGCACGCTCTGCGGGAGATTTACATTTCCATAAATCTATAATTTTTCCAGAACTGCAAGACTTTCTATGTGGCTTGTGTTCGGGTAAAAATCTAAAAGATAGATTTTTTTTAATTCATAGCCTGATTTTACCAAATAAGAAAGATCTCGGCTATGCGTTGCAATGTCGCACGAAACAGAGCGGATTTGCGGAATTTTAGAATTGCAAAGCCATTTGCAAACTTCTTTTTCCATTCCACTTCTTGGCGGATCTATTACAACTGCGTCAAAATATGCGTTTTTATTTAATTGAACCCATTTTTCTCCACTTAAACCAAAGGAATTGTGTTTTATTCCAGAAAGATTCATTTCTGCAAAAACAAGAGCATCGCGATTATGTTCAACAAGAGTTAAATCTTTAAAATAATCTGCAAGAAAAACGCTAAATGTTCCGCAACCAGAATACATATCTAAAACAGAAGAACCTTTTAGCCCGCTACAAATCGCCATAATCGATTTTTCTAGAACATCAATATTCGACTGAAAAAATCCTTTTACATCAAAACTTATTTCTTTATTAAGAATTTTTATCTTTATAATATCAGACGGAAGTAAAGTTGTTCCTGAATAATGTCTTTTTGCTTGCTTTATATTTTTATTTTTTTTCTTATAAAAATCAAAATTTTGTTGTTTTGTTTCTTCTTCAAATCCAACTGCAACTTTTTTAGAAAAATCTTCGCCTGCAGAAATAACATTTTTTGAACCAAAAATGTGGCAACGACCTTTTGGTCTTAAATTAAAATCTGTTTTAGAAAGCCAGTCGTTAATTTCTGGAACTGCACAAACACAATTAGAAACTGGAACAATGGAATTTGAACCTCGTTCGCTTAATCCGCCATTGTTTAGCTGAAAACGACATCGATAATTAAAAGGTGAACCCGAAATTACTTCTATATTTTCTGAATTTATTTTAATTCCGTTTCGTTCAAAACTTTCTTTTATCATAATTTTTTTTAATTCTTTTTGAAAATCATAGTCAATGTGCATCATATTGCAGCCACCGCATTTTTCGTATAAAGAGCAAGCGGGTTTTATTCTGTGCGGCGAAGAAGCAATTATATTTATTATTTTTGCATAATCGTAATCGCGTTTTGATTGAGTTATTTCAACTTGTAGTTTTTCTTTTGGAACAGAAAATGGAACAAATATATTTTTTCCATTGATTTTTGCTAAACAATTTCCCCCAAAAGTCATTTTATCTGTTATAATAGTTTCCATAATCAGTTTATATTATCATTTTTTTTTATAGATAAATAGATGATAAGAACTAATTTTAGTTTTTTATAAAACT
>CAZJOU010000116.1:0-6477 GCA_964547685.1 uncultured Treponema sp.
CTCCCATAGAATTTGTTAAAAGGCTTACAGAACAACTAGAAACGCCCGGAACTTTACTAACCGCTTTTTCTACGCGAGCAACACAAGATGCGCAGCTCATTCCGGTAACAGCATATTTTTCCATTTTCACCTCCAAAACTTCGTCATAAAAAAAACTGTCAAACAGAATCTTAAAAATTAAAGAAAGTTCTCTGTCATTTTAATCTGCGTAAATCTGCGGGATTTGCGGGATTTTTTTTACTTCATCATCTTTTTTAATATTTCTACAAGTTCGTCTAGCTTTTCAGTTTTTCCTTCTTTTGCATCGTTTACAACGCAAGTTTTTAAGTGGTCAATTAAAATAATTTTAGAAAACGAATTTAACGCCGCATTTGCCGCTGCAACTTGCATTAAAATGTTAGGACAATAAGCGTCATTTTCTAGCATTTTTTTAATTCCGCGAATTTGACCTTCTATTCGGCAAAGTCTGTTCATAAGATTTTTATATTCTTCTGGCGTTCTTTTTTTCTTTCTTTCCGAATTTACAATAGATTGTTCTTCATTTTTAATTTCTTCACTCATTTTTTTGCTCCTAAAAAATAATAATACCCTCACGGTCTATAAGTATATTTTTAATATATACACATCTAGGGTATGTGTCAAGAAAAAACTTGCAATAAAATACGATTTTTTTTACAATTTTTTAAAGGAAAGAAAATGGAAAACAATCTTATTTTTGAACAAAAAAGAAAAATATCTTCTGCTTTTATAGATAGCACTGTAAAAATGGGAATTGCTCAGTCAGTTTTAATGGTTCAAGACAATCTTACAGAATGTTTTAATATGCTAGAATGTGATGGCGTAATTTATCGCGAAAAGTTCAACGCATTTTGGGTTTTTACAAAAACTCGTTTACATTTTTTGCGACGCCCTGCTTGGCGCGAAGAAATTTCTGCATTAACTTTTCCTGTAAGTAATTCTGGTTTTAAAACGCACGTAAACACAATTTTAAAAGACAAAAGCGGAAAAAATCTTATTTTAGCAAATCAAGAAGCGTGCGTTTTAGATTTACAAAAACATCGTCCGCTTCGCCTAACAGATCTTCCGTATCCAAAAGAAAATTTTCCAAAAAGCATAATGGAAGAACCTTTTGAAAAATTTTCTGCAACTTTTTCAGAAACCAATTTTGTTTATGAACAAATTATTCGTTCGCAACACATAGATATGTCGCACCACATGAATAATATTGAATACATAAAACTTGCGCTTAACGTTTTTTCTGACGATTTTTTAGAATCAAACGAAGTAAAAGTTTTAGAAGTTCATTACATTGGCGAAAGTAAAGAAGGGCAGTTGTTAAAAATTTATAAAAAAGAAGAAAACGAAAAAAACTTTATTCAAATAAAAGAAAGTGAACGTGTTGTTTTTGAAATGATGATAGAATTTTGAATTAAATCTTGAATTTTTGTTATATTTTTGCAAAATTTCTATTGACAGTAAAATAAATCTATTTTAATATAATCGTAGCTTGTAAATAAGCTGATAAACTCTCTCCGATTTAGTACGGTAAGACCGTACGGCGTGGGCTTGGATTGCGTTGCAGTTCGAGCCCACGTTTTTTTTCTATGCTACTAATGACACATCTTTGTAAATTTAATAAAATATAAGAAAAACAAATAAGAAGGAAATATTATGAAAGTTGTAAAAAAAGTTCTTTTAATTTGTGCTTTATTATCTTGTGTTTCTGGTTTCGCTTTTGGCGCTTCTAGAAGATCTAAAAAACAAAAGCAGGCTCCGTTTTATGCAAAAGTAGAAGCAGGTTTTGAAGGCGGAAATATTGTAAATGGCGACTACACAGATTCTTACGCATATTTTGGCGTTATTAAACCGACTTTTGGTTGGAACGCAATTAGCAGTTTGCCAAACCTTGCTTTTGAAGGTTACTTAAAGTTTGCATTTGCAAATTTTAATGCAAAAATTGAATACGATTATAAAGATGAAGATACAGGTGAAACTTACAGTCCTAAAGCAAAATATGAAGCGTCAGACTTTATTTTTACTCCAGGAGTTTCTGCAATTTGGACATTTAATCCTAGCGATACTTGGATTTTCTTTGCTGGTGGCGGAATTGAACTTCCAATCGAATCTGTAGATTCAAATGCTCCTAATAAAGATAGAGATACATCTGTAGGTTTTGACATTACAGCAACTGGCGGTATTCGCGGAAAAATAGACAACCAAAACGAAGCGCTTGCAAGCCTAAACTTTAGCGTAATTTCGCACAATTCATGGGGCTTAAGCGCAGGTTTCTTGCACAGATTCTAAAAAATATAAGTTTTTGAGAATTTTCATGTCATTCCTGTGTCAAGCATAGGAATGACATCTGACCTATTCATAAAATTTAAACGCAAAGCAGTAACAAAAATGCAGTATCAATTCGCTAGAACTCGCCTTACTTTTGGTAAAGAAAATATGGAAAAAATCGCTAATTCCAGAGTTATTGTCTTTGGAATTGGTGGCGTTGGAAGTTATGTTGTAGAAGCGTTAGTCCGTTCTGGTCTTGGCGCTATTGATATTGTAGATGATGACCGCATTTGCCTTACAAATCTTAACCGTCAACTTTATGCTCTTCGTTCAACAGTTGGCAAAGACAAAGTAGACGTTGCAGAAGAGCGCATTCACGACATAAATCCAGATTGCAAAGTAACAAAATATAAAACTTTTTATATGCCAGAAACCGCTGACCAATTTGATTTTTCTTTGTACGACTACATTGTAGATTGTATTGATACTGTAAAAGGAAAAATAGAAATTGTTATGCGCGCAAAAGCAGCAAAAAAGCCAGTTATTAGCTGTATGGGTGCAGGCAACAAAGTAGATCCAACAAAACTAAAAGTTGCAGATATTTCTAGAACTTCTGTTTGCCCGCTTGCTCGTGTAATGCGCCAAGAATTAAAAAAGCGCGGAATAAAGCGATTAAAATGTGTTTTTAGCACAGAAACAATTATTCCGCCACACGACGAAGATTTAGAAGTAAGTTGTAAATATCATTGTGTTTGCCCACCAGGAACAAAAAGAACTTGTGCAGTAAGAAGACAAGTTCCCGGTAGCAACGCTTTTGTTCCGTCTGTAGCAGGCTTAATAATTGCTGGCGAAGTATTAAAAGATTTAACTAAGTTTCACGTTACAAATCTTTTTAAAGACTAAACAATAATTTTTCCGTCTGCATTTACTTGGAAAATTGCTTTGCACTTTGAACATCTGTAATTTCCAGGATGTTGCGCGCGAAGTTTTGCAGAACAAATTGGGCAGCCAAAAGTAAACGGAAAAACAGGAGAAGTAGATGTGTTTTTTGGTTCCTTAAAAAAATCAATTGCTTCTGCCATTGTTGTTTTAATATTAAAAAAACTATTAAATCCTAAAAGTTGAAAAACTTCCAAAACTTTTGGTTGTAAATCCATAAAAACAAGATTTCCACCACGTTCTTTTAAGCTTGAATAAAATTTAGTAAAAACTCCTATTCCAGAAGAAGAAACATATTCCAAAAGTGCACATTTAAAAATTACATTTATATATCTTGAACTAAGAATTGAGTCCATTTTTTCGCTAAAAAAACTTGCGTTGTAGTTATCTATGCTACCTTTTAAAAATATTACAAGGCTTCGTGGAATTTCTGGAACGCTGTCTAGCTGAAATTTTAGATTTTTATCATATCCATCTTCAAAACCAGGAATAAAAATCGAATCGCCCATTATCTGCTCCTATTTAAAAGGAATTATATCAAATTTTATTTTAAAATAAAATAATTTTGGGCTTGAAAATTTAAAAAAATTGTTAAAAATATATGTATGTTTGCAGATTCATTTTTTAATTTTTACAAAACAACAGAAATTCTTGGACTAGAAGAAGGAGCAAAAATTTTAGGAAAAATTGGTTTACACGAAACTATTTCTATTGATTCTGGAATAGATGCAGACGACATTTTTAAAAGAGTTGAACGGGTAGAAGAGTGCCTTAATTTTTTTGACGAAGAAAAAGACAAAAACTTAATTCGAAAAATTAAAAATATGATTTATTTTTGTGCTGGTGCAATGCCAACATTAGCAAACGTAGAAAAAAATGTTCAAGTTGCAGAAAAACTTGAAAAATTAATTACAGAATTTAAAAATTCGGAAAGTGAATTTTCTTCGCATTTAGTTGCACTTGGACCTTGTGGAATTGACCACGATTGGGAATCTTTAGAAAATAATGGACGCGAACGCGAATATTTAGATAGCCAAACAATTTATGAAGAGCGAAATCTTTTTGAAAGCGAACTACAAATTGCAAAAAAACTAGATTTGCCAGTTATTGTTCATTCAAGAAAAGGTTTTCAAGATACAATGGATATTTTGCGAACAGTAAAATATAACAAAGGCGTAATTCACGGATTTTCGTATTCGCTTTCTGAACTAGATTTTTTCTTAAATTTAGGTTGGTACATAAGTTTTGATGGTTCTATAACTTTTTCTAGCAAAAATAAAAACGAAATTGCCGAAATGGTTTCGTACGTTCCGCTAAATAGACTTTTAATTGAATCAGATTCGCCATATTATGCGCCAATTCCGCTAAAAGGTAGCGTAAACGAACCAGAAAACTTAAAATACATTTACGAATTTATTGCCGCAAAGCGAAAAATGCAACCGCTAAAGTTGAATGAAAAAATCCAAAATAATCTTAAAAAACTTTTTAATATTGAATAATATTAATCTCGGCTCAATTCTACAAGGCAACTGGTTGTTGAAAATTGTGTCATTGCCGTGCTCGACACGGCAATCTTTCAGTAAAACTGTAAAAAAGATTATCGGGTCAAGCCCGATAATGACATTTTTTAAGTTGATATGTCAAACAGACCCCTAATCTCTTGCATACAAATCGCGCGTGTAGACTTTTGCTTTTACATCTTTTAAGTCGTCAGAAAGTCGATTTGCAATAATTACGTCGCAATTTGCCTTAAACCAAGATAAATCTTTTGTAACTTTGGAATTAAAGAACTCATCGCCGTCTTTGTAAGTTGGCTCGTAAATAATTACAGGAATTCCTTTTGCTTTAATTCGTTTCATAACGCCTTGAATTGAACTTTGGCGGAAGTTGTCGCTTCCTGCCTTCATTGTAAGTCGATAAACGCCAACTGTTTTTGGCTTTTTTGCAATAATCTGGTCTGCAATAAAATCTTTTCTTGTTCGGTTTGAATCTACAATCGCTCGGATTAAGTTTTGTGGAACGTCAGAATAATTTGCCAAAAGTTGCTTTGTGTCTTTTGGAAGACAATATCCGCCGTAACCAAAACTTGGGTTGTTGTAAAAGTCGCCAATTCGCGGATCAAGGCAAATTCCTTGAATAATCTGCTTTGTGTCAAGTCCGCGAACTTCTGCGTAAGTGTCAAGTTCATTAAAATACGCAACACGAAGCGCAAGATAAGTGTTTGCAAAAAGTTTAATTGCTTCGGCTTCTGTGCAATGCGGATGCAAAACGGCAATGTCTTTTTTAATTGCACCTTCCTTTAAAAGCGAAGCAAACTGTTTTGCTTTTTCTAAAAGGCTTTCGTCATCTTTTGGATAACTTACCACAATTCTGCTTGGATAAAGATTGTCGTAAAGAGCGTGTCCTTCGCGTAAAAATTCCGGACTAAAAATCATGTTGCTGTAGCCGGTTTCTTTGCGGAACTTTTCTGTGTAGCCAACCGGAACTGTAGATTTTATAACGACAGTCGCTTTGCTTCCAGATTGTTTTACTAAATCCATAACTTTATCGATTGAAGAAGTGTCAAAATAATTTTTGTCTGGATCATAATTTGTCGGAGTTGAAATGATTATAAAATCCGCATCTTTGTAGGCTTCTATTCCATTTGTAGTCGCCTTTAAGTTTAAGTTTTTTGTAGAAAGATATTCTTCAATTTCTTTGTCAACGATTGGCGATTTCTTTGCGTTAATTAAATCAACCTTTGCTTGAATAATGTCAACCGCTGTTACTTCGTTGTGCTGCGACAAAAGAATAGCGTTTGAAAGACCAACATAACCTGTTCCTGCAACTGCAATTTTCATATTTAACCTCGTGTATCGTGGTGATTGAGCTTGTCGAAATCACTAATAACGATGATTTCGAGAGCCTCAATCACCGTTATTTTCCGCGTTTAAGTTTTTTACCAATTTTGCGAACGAACGCCGCCTGCGCTTCAAAAAAATTAAAAAGCAATGGAAGTTTTGCGTACATATCCGCAAGTGTGAATGTTAAAGGCGACTGCATTATATTAACAATTCTTTGATCATTAATCAAATGCACCTTGTTGAACATAAACTTTGGCTCTTTTATCATTTCTTTTACATCGTCTGGGATTGTTCCGCTTTCTTTTATGCGGTTTTGCAAAGTTTTATCTGCAAGTTTGTAGTAGGGAAGATAGTTTTTTCCACTAAATTCACTAGAATAATAGTGAATTATTTTTGCATTTTTTAAGAAAGC
>CAZJOU010000117.1:0-6350 GCA_964547685.1 uncultured Treponema sp.
GCAAAAGCGGAAAACGAAATTACAGTTGTTAGCGTTTACTTAAATCCAACTCAATTTAACGACAAAAAAGATTTGGAAACCTACCCTGCAAACTTTGAAGACGACTGCAAACTTTTGGAAAATGCAAACGTTGACTATCTTTTTGCGCCAACTTACACAGAAATGTATCCGGACGATTACAAATACAAAGTTACGGAAAATTCTTTTTCTAAAACTTTGTGCGGAGCAAAACGACCTGGACATTTTGACGGAGTTTTAACAGTTGTTATGAAACTTTTTAATATTGTTCGCCCAACAAACGCATATTTTGGCGAAAAAGATTTTCAGCAATATCTTTTGCTAAAAGGAATGATTGAAGCGTTCTTTTTGAACATAAACATTATTCCCTGCCCTATTGTTCGAGAAAAAAGCGGACTTGCAATTTCTAGCCGAAACAGAAAACTTTCCGAAAACGGCTTAAAAATTGCGCCAAAGTTCCACGAAATTCTTTCCGGAAAAGGAACTCCAGAAGAAAAAGCCAAAGAACTAGAAAAAGCCGGCTTTAAAGTAGATTACGTAACCGAAACAAACGGCCGCCTTTACGCCGCAGTTTTCCTAGAAGACGTGCGATTAATCGACAATGTGGAAATGTAATTATGAAAAATATTTTATTAAACGTTACTGGTTCTATTTCTGCGTACAAATCTTGTGCGCTTATTAGCCTTTTAGTAAAAAACGAATACAACGTTCGCGTAATTGCAAGCGAAGACGCGCTTAAGTTTGTCGGAAAAGCAAGTTTTGAAGGATTAAGCCACAATCGCCTTGAAACAAGTATGTTTGAAAACGAAGACGCAATCGCTCACATAAATCTTTCGCAAAACTGGGCAGATTTAATAATTTGCTATCCTGCAAGCGCGAACACAATAAACCGCCTTGCGTGCGGCTTAGCAGACGATTTATTTGGAGCGGTTTGCCTTGCAAACAATTTTAATAAGCCGCTTTTGATTGCGCCCGCAATGAACACGCAAATGCTAAATCATCCAAGTGTGCAGGAAAACTTAAAAAAACTAGAAAGTTGGGGAGCAACAATTTTACCATGTGGCGAAGGAAAACTTGCTTGCGGAACAACCGGAGCCGGCCGCCTTTTAGAACCAGAAGAAGCGTTTGAGTTTATTGAAAAGGCGTTGAAAAAAGAAAAATAATGAAAATATAAAAAATTAACTCTAAAAAATTACACGTAGGCACAGTTCTGCTTTGCAAAACATCTGCACAAGTGAGTAAAAAACATTAGAGTAAAAACAACGCAAGTCTGGTGGTTTTGACTGATACAACCACCACAATTACACGAACGCGGAAGCCGTTTTGCATAAGCAGGTTTGTGCCGAAAGTGTAATTTTTTAATTTGCGTATAATATTAATATTTTTTTCGTTTTACAATGCATAGGAAACTTATGAACATACTGATTACCGGCGGCGGAACGGCGGAACCGATTGATTCTGTTCGCTACATTACAAACTTTTCTACAGGAAAAACGTCTTCGTTTTTAGCAGATTTTTTTGCAAGGTGCGAAAACGAAAATGGCGAACAAAACAACGTAACCGCACTTATGGCAGAAAACGCAATTAAACCGCGAAATAAAAACGTAAAAGTTATTACGTTCAAAACTTTTTGCGATTTACAAAACGCACTAAAAACCGAATGTAAAAAAAGTTACGACGTAATAATCCACGCGGCAGCGGTTAGCGACTTTAGCGTAAAATCTATAGAAATAGACGGAAAAACTTATTCGCCAGAAGAATTACAAAAAATAAGTTCAGAAAACGAAGTTGTTTTGCGTCTTAAAAAAAATCCGAAGATTTTAAGCGAAATTAAAAGTTGGACAAAAGGTAGCGACAAAAACAAAACAAAACTAGTTGCGTTTAAACTTACAAGCAACGCTACAAGCGAAGAACAACTAGACGCAGTAAAAAAACTTTTTGATTCAACAGATTTTGATTTTGCGCCAGATTTTGTAGTTCAAAACGACAAAAGCGAAATTTCGCAAAATAAACATCCGTGCAAAATTTTTGCAAAAGACAAAAACCAAACTTGCAAACTTGTCGCAAAAACAAAAACGCTGGAAGAGTTGGCAGAAAGTTTAATGAAAACAATTTTGCAAAGTTAGATTGTCACACGGATTCGATTTTGCTAACGCAAAATCTTTAAAAAAAATAGGAATTACGTAGTAATTCCGAATCCGCGTGGCAACTTTAATAGTTCGCAAACATTTCTAAGATTGCTTCGTCGCTGTCGCTTCTCGCAATAACGGCGATTAAACAAGCAGGCGTTGCGGGCGGCGATTGAGCCCGCAGGGTGGGTAGCACGCAACGAAGTGCGGGCGTAGGGCGGGGCTCCGCCCCACAAATTATACATTATAGATTCCGAAATAAATTCGGAATGACGCGATTTTTATTAATTGAACGTTGGAGGCGAAATGATTTTATCTTTAGATGTTGGAAACTCGCAGATTACGGGCGGGCTTTTTGAAGCGGAAAAACTTGTGCTTCAGTTTAGAAAGACGACGCAAAAAGGTTTAAGTTCGGACGAAATCGGACTTTTTTTGCGTGCTGTTTTGCGCGAAAACGGATTTGACTGGAACTCGATAAAAAAAATCGGCGTTTGCAGCGTTGTTCCGCAAATAAATTATTCACTTTCTAGCGCAATTACAAAATATTTTGGTAAAGACGCGCTTTTTATTCAGGCTGGCGTAAAAACTGGACTAAAATTGCGATATTCAAATCCAAAAGAAATTGGCGCAGACAGAATTGCAGGCGCAGTTGGAGCGGAAAATCTTTATCCAAACGAAAACTTAATCATAATCGATATGGGAACGGCAACAACTGTTGATTGCGTTACAAAAAGCAAAGAATATTTGGGCGGCGCAATTATGCCGGGTTTACGAATTAGCGCAGAAGCGTTGGCAACAGGAACGGCAAAACTTCCTTCTGTAGAAATTGCAAAGCCGGAACACATTTGCGGAACTAGCACAATAGAAGCGATTCAGAGCGGACTTTATTATGGGCACGCAGGTGCACTTCGCGAACTTATTTTTTTGTTTGAAAAAAATGTTTTTAAGGGCGAAAAAGCGTTTGTAATTGGAACAGGCGGATTTTCGCGCATTTTTGAACAATACAACATTTTTAACACAATTTGCCCAGAACTAGTTTTGCTAGGCGTAAAAAAAACTGTAGAAATGAACGGATAAATAAGGAACAAACTATGCAAATTACTGTATTAAAATCAAAATTACATCGCGCAACTGTTACAGACGCAAACTTAAATTACGAAGGTTCAATTAGCATTGACACTGAACTTTGCAAACTTGCCGGAATGCACAACTGGGAAAAAGTTGACGTTCTAAACGTAAACAACGGCGAACGATTTTCCACTTACATAATTCCCGGAAAAAAAGGTGAAATCTGCTTAAACGGAGCAGCCGCACGAAAAGCCTGCGTTGGCGACAAAGTTATAATTGTAACGTACACAACTATTGAAGAACGCGACGCAGACGAATGGAAGCCGAACGTTGTTTTATTGAACGAAGATAATTCGGTAAAGGGCAAAAATTAAAACCAATTAAATACTTTTAAAAAAAACAAAATCTATTGACAATTCCATTTTTTAATTTTAATATATGAACAGTTGTTCAAATGAGCAAAATAACAACTTAGGAGCGTTTATGCAAAATAAAGAAGTTTTAGACGCAATGCCAGACGAAGACACTTTGTTTGACCTTGCGGAACTTTTTAAGATATTTGGCGATTCAACTAGAATTAAAATTCTTTTTGTTTTGCTAGACAATTCGCTTTCTGTAAATGCCATTGCAGAAACTTTAGGAATGACGCAATCTGCGGTTAGTCATCAGTTGCGCATTCTAAAAACAAATGGACTTGTAAAGTTTACCCGCGAAGGTAAATCGCTAATTTATTCGCTTGCCGACGACCACGTTCATTCTATTCTTGCGCAAGGCTTAGACCACATAGGCGAATGAACGTACTAGCCGTCATTGCGAACCTAAGCAAAGCGCTTACCAACGAAGTGCAAGCGTAAATAAAAATCGACAAGAAGTCAATTTTTATTTAGGGCAGGCGCCACAACTCTACTAAAAATAGGAGTAAAAAATGGAATCAGAAAATTTAGAAGAAAAAAAAGTTCATATTGAATGTGACTGTTGCGAAGATTGCGAACATGAACACGAACACAACAACGAAGAAGATGAAGAAGACGAAATGCCTCTTTACAAAATAATTATTGCGGGCGTTCTTCTAGTTTTTTCGCTAATTTTAGAACACGTAAAACTTGCAGATTTTATTCACAATATTCCAAAAATCGAACTTTATCAGCAATATGCGTTTATTGCAATAAATCTTGTGGCTTACCTTTTGGTTGGTTATGGCGTTGTAAAAACCGCAATAAAAAATCTTTTTCACGCAAAGTTTTTTGACGAAGAATTTTTAATGGCGGTTGCATCTCTTGCAGCAGTTTGTATTGGTCAACTTCCAGAAGCAGTTGCAATTATGCTTTTTTACCAAATTGGCGAAAAATTTGAAGATTACGCAGTTGGAAAATCAGAAAAATCAATTAATTCGCTAATGGAAATTCGCCCAGATTCTGCAACAGTTTTGCGTGGCGGAAAAGAAACCCACATAAAAGCGGAAGAAGTTCAAATTGGCGAAATTGTAATTGTAAAACCTGGCGAACGAATTCCTGTAGATGGCGTAATTACAAAAGGAACTTCTTTTGTAGACAATTCAACTTTAACTGGCGAATCTGTTCCAGTAGAAGTTTTTGAAGGTTCAGAAGTTTTTTCTGGCGCAATTAATAAAAATTCTGTGCTAGAAATTAAAACAACTCGCCTTTCTACAGATTCTGCTGCAAGTAGAATTATAAAACTTGTAGAATTTTCTAACTCAAAAAAGACAAAAACAGAACGTTTTATTACGCGCTTTAGCAAAGTTTACACGCCAACAGTTTGCGTTCTTGCACTTGCAGTTGCAATTATTCCGCCCGTTTTAATTGGACTTATAAAAGGCGAATGGCAATGGCAAACTTGGATTTACAGAGCAATTTCGTTCTTAGTTGTTTCTTGCCCTTGCGCAATAGTAATTTCTGTTCCACTTACGTTTTTTGGCGGAATTGGCGCCGCAAGTCGCAACGGAATTTTAATGAAAGGTTCTTCTGCACTAGAAGCTCTTTGTAACACAAAAACCGCAGTTTTTGATAAAACTGGAACTTTAACAAAAGGTGTTTTTGAAGTTTCCGAAATTGTGCCAGCCACAACAGAAATTTCTAAAGAACAACTTTTAGCCATTGCCGCGCACGCAGAAGCAAAATCAAACCATCCAGTTGCAAAATCGCTAAATGCGGCACATTCTTGCCCACTTTGCGGAAAGCAAAATATTTCCGAAGCACAAGAAATTGCCGGACACGGAATAAAAGTTACGTTAAACGGAAAAGAAGTTTTAGCAGGAAACTTAAAACTTATGCAAGAAAATAACGTTTCGGTTTTACAAAACGACATTGATTCAGAAAAAGCGGGAACTGTAATTTTTGTTGCAGAAGACAAAAAATATTTAGGTTACATTGTAATTTCGGACCAAATTAAAGACGATGCAAAAGACGCAATTAAAAACTTAAAAAAAGCGGGCGTTTCTAAAATTGTAATGCTAACTGGCGACAACAAAAAAGCCGCAGAAAAAGCCGCCGCCGAACTTGGAATTACAGACGTTTTTCCAGAACTTTTGCCGCAAGACAAAGTTTCTAAAGTAGAAATTTTGTTAGACGAATTAAAAGGTAGCAAAGGAAAAGTTGCGTTTGCAGGCGACGGAATTAACGACGCTCCAGTTTTAGCACGCGCCGACGTTGGCGTTGCAATGGGCGCACTTGGTTCGGACGCCGCAATAGAAAGCGCAGACGTTGTAATTATGACAGACGAACCTTCCAAACTTGCAGATTCAATTCGCATTTCTAAACGCACTTTGCGCATTGTTTACCAAAACCTAATATTTTCTATTGGCGTAAAAGTTTTAATTATGCTTTTAAGCGGTTTTGGACTTGGCACAATGTGGCTTGCAGTTTTTGGCGACGTAGGCGTTTCGTTTATTGCCGTATTAAATTCTATGCGAGCGTTAGGATATACAAAACTTAAGAAGTAAAATTTTCTTTTGGGCGTTACCTGCCATTCGGCAGGTCGCGCTTTTCGCCTTCGTAGCATAGCTTCTCGGAGACTCGCTAAAAACAGTCCACTGGACTGTTTTTACGGCTAAAGCCGTCGCTCACTAGGCTACGGCGTCGGGGCGCCTCGGTGCTCCGCACGCGCTTCGCGCCCCCT
>CAZJOU010000118.1:0-6349 GCA_964547685.1 uncultured Treponema sp.
ATTGCAACACAATTTTTCTGTAGATTCCTGTGTCAAGCACAGGAATGACACGAAATTGAAAAATAATATTTTCCAAAATCTATACTTTTTTAAAACTCAAAAATCACTTTTCTATAAATCTATAAAATTGTAATATAATTCACAATATGAAATCAGAAATTCAAATGACAAGTGGTTCATTGCTAAAAAATATTTTTATTTTTAGCGTTCCGTTAGTTTTTACAAATATATTACAAATTCTATTTAATATGGCAGATTCCGCCGTTGTTGGTCGTTTCGCTGGACCTTTAGCGTTGGGCGCAGTTGGCTCTGACGGACAACTTTGTTTTTTATGTTCTGGACTTTTAATTGGCATAAGTGGCGGAGTAAACGTTCTTGTTGCTTTTTATATTGGTCAAAACAACAAAAAAGAACTTAACGATATAGTTCACACTGCTGCAATTTTTTGTCTTTTGTCTGGACTTATTTTAATGGTTGTTGGCTTAATTTTTGCTCCATACATTCTTTCTTTAATGAAAACAAAGACGGAACTACTTTCTGATGCGGTTCTTTATTTTAGAATTTATCTTATTTCTATGCCAGCAATGGCGCTTTATAATTTTGGAAACGCAGTTTTAAGTGCGCACGGAAATACAAAACTTCCTTTGATTTTTTTAGGACTTGCCGGAATTGCAAACGTTTTTTTAGACCTTTTATTAGTAATTGTATTTAAAATGAGTGTTGCCGGAGTTGCTATTGCAACTGTTGTTGCGCAATACATTTCGTGCATTCTTACGGTAAACGCAACATTTAGCAAAATAGGAAATTTGCAGTTTGACAAGCGAAATCTTAAATTGAACACGCATAAAACTATGCAACTTATTAAAATAGGAATTCCAGCCGGATTGCAAAATGTTGTTTTTGCTATTGCAAATCTTTTTATTCAAGCTGGAGTAAATTCTTTTGATGCTCTTATGGTTGCCGGAAACGCTGCCACAATGAATGGCGACAATCTTGTTTATAACATAATGGCAGCATTTTACACTGCGGGCGCAACTTTTATTGGACAAAATTACGGAGCGCAAAAAAAAGATAGAATCTTAAAAACGTATTTTATAAGCGTTGGTTACGCATTTATTGTTGGCTTAGTTTTAGGAATTATTCTTTATATTTTTGGTGAACAATTTTTAGGAATTTTTACAACAGACCAAACTGTTGTAGATTACGCAATGCGCAAATTTAGAATAATGACTTTTAGTTTTGCAATTTCCGCCTTTATGGACGGAACAATTGCCGCAAATCGTGGGCTTGGAAAAACATTAGTTCCTTCTATTTTAGTATTTTTAGGTTCATGCTTTTTTAGAATTCTTTGGATTTACACAATTTTTGCCCACTATCGAACAGTAGAAAGTTTGTTTTTTCTTTATCCAGCAAGTTGGGCCTTAACCGCAATTTTCGAAATCGGCTATTTTATAATAATTTATAGAAAAGAAACAAAAGATATGTAATTTTTTATGGTACTTGATAACATTTCGTAAACTATTGACCGCATTATTTTCTTATAATAAAATATACGATATGAAAAAATTTATAAAAAGTTTTTCCGTTGCTTTTATTTGTTTTATTGTTTCCGCAACGGTTTATGCGCAGTCAATTACAACAGCAAGCGCATATTTTAAGACAGTTTCTGAATATTATGCAACTTTAAAAGATTACGAAGCCGATTTTGATATTCGCGCAGACAAAAAAGATATGTCTGGCAAAGTTTCTTATAAAAAACCAGACCTTTTGCGAATGGATTTTACTTTTCCGGCAGAGCAAGTTATTGTTTTTAATGGCGATATGCTTACAGTCTATTTGCCAGATGCTTCTGCGGTTCTTCAACAATCTGTAAAATCTGACGGAGGAAATGCTGCTAGTTTAAATACTGCGCAAGGTCTTTCGCTTTTAAGTCGCTATTATGTAGTTGCTTACGAAATTGGCCAAGATCCAGTTCCGCTAGAAGAAGGTTCTTCTGAACGCGTTGTAAAGTTAATTCTTTCTAGACGCAATTCTTCGGAAGCGTTTCGTTATATAAAGCTTGCAATTAATGCAGAAACAAAATTAATTCGTCGTGTAGAAGCCGTTACTTCGCACGGGGAATCTTTTGTGTTCAACTTTACAGGATATAAATTAAATTCGGATATTTCTGATCAGCGATTTATTTATGATCCTCCTTCATCTGCGAACAATTACAACAACTTTTTGTTTTCGGAGTAAAGTTTAAATGGAAAGCTATGGAGAAATTTTAAAAAAAGCGCGCGAAGCAAAAAATATTGACAGAGAACAAGTTTCTAGGGAAACTTCTATTGCGCTTTCGTACATAATTGGACTAGAAGAAGAAGACGACGGAGCATTTCCGGGCGAAGCATATATGCAAGGATTTATGCGAAATTATGCTGAATATATTGGCGTAAATCCAGATACAGTTCTTACTTTATATAAAAATAAAAAACTTCAGGAATCACCAATTCCAAAAAATCTTTATGTTCAAGAAAAACCGCGCTATTTTTGGCCACTAATTTTTACTGGAATTGCACTTTTTATTATTGCTGTTTTTGTTGTCTTGTTCATTTTTATTACAAAAAAGAAATCGGCTACAACAGAAGATGTTGTTTTAGATAAAACTAATACTTCTAAAAAGTACGAACTTACAGATAAGGCTCTTACAGTTAGATTGTACAAAGGCGACCAAATTATTTTTCCTGGCGTTGACGGTCAAATTGTTCTTACAGTTAATAGTACGCTTTCTGAATTTGGACTTCAGTGTCCAGTTGGAACTTTGTACACAGATTTAGCAGAAGAAAGTGAACTTGATATTGACGGCGATTCTAACACAGATTTAATTGTTTACGTTTCTGATATTTCTTCTACAAACGAAGCTAGAGGAGCGGAAGTTAGACTTTTAAAGCGTGGCGAAGGCGCATTTATTTCTTCTGTTAGTGCAGACGATATTCCATTTGCTACAGAAATAGATTCTACACATAAACAGTTGGTTATTTTGGAAGATAACCGCGCATATCCGTTTACAATTAACGGAAGTTTCCGCGGTCCGTGTGAATTCCGCTACAAAATTGACCGACGCGATGCTATTGAAGCATATTTTTCTAGTGGCGAAGTTGCAACAATTACAGCAAATAATGGCGTTCGTCTTTGGATGTCTAACTGCAATACGGTTAAGTTTAGTATTATTGCAGATTCTAAAACTTACGATTTGGAAATTGGAAAAGCGGGGCAAGTTTTAGCAGAAGACATTAAGTGGATAAAAGATACAGACGGAAAGTACAAACTGGTGGTAATTGAACTTGACTAAATTTTTTATTGACCAGCACGGCTGCGCAAAAAATCAAGTTGATGGCGAACTTATAATAAACCGTTTACTTGATTTAGGAATGGAGCAAACTTTTGAACCTAGCGAAGCCGACTTTATAATTGTAAATTCTTGCGGTTTTATAGAATCGGCAAAGAAAGAATCGTTAGAAGCGGTTTATTCTGCAAAAAATCAGTTTCCTAAAGCAAAAATTCTTTTAACAGGTTGTCTTGCCGAACGTTACGCAAATGTCTTAAAAGAGCAACTTCCAGAAGCGGACGCAATTTTTGGAAATGGAAATTTAGATAAAATTGATCAAACTGTAAAAGCAATGCTAAATGGCGAGCGCCCCGTAGAAACGTACAAGCAAGAAGGCGTTTGTGTTGGCGAACGTCGCGTTTTGCTTTCTTACCACGGAAGCGCATTTGTAAAAATTACAGAAGGTTGTTCAAATCATTGTTCTTTTTGCGCAATTCCAATTATTCGCGGTGAACTTAGAAGCCGACCTGCAGAAAGCATTATAAACGAAATAAAAAGTTTATATTCTAAAGGAATTGTTGAATTTAATTTGATTGGTCAAGATTTGGCCGCTTACGGAACTGGCGAAAACGATAATGTTTTTGGAACTGGTCGTTTGCCTTTGCCAGAATGGAAAGATGGAAAAAATATTGGAACAAAAACGGAATCTGGTTTAGCAAAACTTATGGAAATGATTTCTGCAATTCCAGGAAATTTTATTGTTCGACCGCTTTATATTCATCCGGACCATTTTAATCGCGATATTTTGCCTGTTATGCAAAAAGATAAACGACTTTTGCCGTATTTTGATATTCCTTTTCAGAGCGGAAGCGAAGAAATTATTCACAAAATGAACAGAAAAGGTAGCGCAAAAGAATATTTGTCCCTTGCAGGCGACATTCGTTCGGCACTTCCGAATGCAACTTTGCGAACTACGTTTTTAACTGGATTTCCTGGCGAAACGGACGAAGAAGCAAAAGAAACTGTTAATTTTTTAAAAGAATTGCAAAGCGACTGGTCGGGATGTTTTCCGTATAGTCGCGAAGAAGATACGCCTGCATATTCGATGAAAGGCAGAATTAAGGCGAAAATTTCTAAAGAAAGAGCGGAGGAGTTAGTTAAAGTTCAGTCGGAAATTACAAAAAAACATCTTGCAAAATATGTTGGAAACGAATACGACATTTTAATAGAAGAAGTTGTAAAAGGCGAAGAAGGTCTTGCTATTGGCAGAGCATGGTTTCAGGCGCCAGATGTTGACGGTTCTGTTGTTGTTCGCTACGAAAACGAGTTTGGTAACGAAAAAAATCTTGTAAAGCCAGGACGTTTTGTAAAGGTTAGAATAGAAGCTACTAGCGATGTTGATTTGGACGGAATTTTAATTGGCGATTCTGAATTAAATAATAAGAACGAAAACGAAAAAAGTTTAGTATACGCAACAGAATTGCAAAATTAAGCAGGCGTTGCGGGCGGCGTTTGAGCCCGCAGAGTGGGGTAGCGAAGACCGAAGGGCTGAGCGAGGGGCGAGACTTCGCCCCACAAAAAAGGAAAAATTATGGCTTTTGAATATCTTGAATCTTTGAATCCGGAACAAACAGAGGCGGTTACTCATTCTGGTTCGCCACTTTTAATTTTGGCTGGTGCTGGTTCTGGAAAAACGCGCGTAATTACAACAAAAATTGCATATTTAATTCAACACGAAAATGTAATGCCTTGGTCTATTTTGGCGGTAACTTTTACAAAAAAGGCTGCAAACGAAATGAAAGAGCGCGCTGTTCGTCTTGAACCGCTTGCTGCAGAAGCGCAAATTAAAACGTTTCATTCGTTTGGTGCTTGGTTTTTGCGCCGTTATGCAGAAGAAGCAAAACTAGACCCAAACTTTACGGTTTACGATGATGACGATTCTGCTTCGCTAATTATTAAAGCAATGCCGCAAATTACTAAAAAGCAAGCAAATATTTATGCGCATAAAATTTCGCTTTGCAAAGATTATTGTCTTACGCCTAGTGATGATTTAAGCGAATTTGATAAAGACGGAAAACTTCAAGAAATTTATGCTGCTTACGAAGAACGTTTGGCGGCAACGGGAAACGCGGATTTTGGCGATTTAATTATGCGTCCTGTGCAAATTTTAAAGGCAAACGAAAATGTGCGTAGGCAAATGCAACATAGATTTCGCGTAATTATGGTGGACGAATATCAGGATTCGAATGTTGCTCAGTTTGAACTTTTGCAAGCGTTAAGCGGAGTTAAGGAAAATTCTGGAACTTACGTTTGCGTAGTTGGAGATGATGATCAGTCTATTTATAAATTTCGTGGCGCGGAAGTTCAAAATATTTTGCAGTTTCCAAATTTGTTTCCAGAAACGAAAATTATTAGATTGGAACGGAACTATCGTTCTACTGGAAAAATTTTGGCTGCGGCAGATGCGGTTGTTTCTAACAATACGGATAGGCTTGGAAAAACTTTAGTTGCGGACCGTGGCGAAGGAAAAGAGCCGGTTTTAGTTTTTTTGGAAAATCAAGATAAAGAGGCAACTTTTTGTGCGCAACTTATTAAAAAAGCGGTGGAAACGCAAGGCGCGCATTATAGCGATTTTGCAATTTTGTATAGAACGAATGCTCAGTCTTTAACTTTTGAAACTGAATTTTTGCATCAGCAAATTCCTTACGCGGTTGTTGGTTCTTTAAAATTTTATGAGCGTGAAGAAATTAAAGATGCGCTAAGTTATCTTTCGCTTTTGGCAAATCCGCGCGATGAAATTGCTTTTGGTCGCATTGTAAATAAACCTGCACGCGGAATTGGCGAAAAATCGCAAGAAAAAATTGTTGCTTCGGCTTATTCTACTGCGGGCGCGTTGATTGAAAACTTGAACTTAATTGATTCTGCGGAAAATTGCGCAATGTCGCTTCCGAAAAAAGCGCAAGATGGAATAAAAGAGTTTTGTTCGATTATGAAAAAACTTTCTGCAGAACTTGACGAAAAATCTAAAGAAATGCCGGAAAA
>CAZJOU010000119.1:0-4931 GCA_964547685.1 uncultured Treponema sp.
CAGCGCGACCAGCACAGGCAGGCTCGCCCGGAACTGAAAACTAAAATTGACGCGAAAAAATGGGCGGAATACGACACAATCATCCTGGGCTATCCGAACTGGTGGGCCTCAATTCCAATGCCGATTGCGACGCTCCTCGAAAGCTACGATTTTTCAGGCAAGCGGATTCTTCCTTTCTGCTCGCACGGAGGCGGACGGTTCGGGCAAAGTTTAACGGCAATAGCAAAGCTCGCTCCAAAGGCGCAAATCGGCGAAGGACTTTCGGTTCACTATTCCGGCGGCGGCTCGCTTAGCCGCGACGTTTCAAAGTGGCTTGAAAAATGTGGATATTAGTTCAGTTCATATAAAAAAAGGGTAGGTGAGGAAAATTTTAATTCTAGGTCAAATGTCGAGTTTTATTGTTTTGTAAAATTAAAAAAATTGCTACAAAGTAAAATATTTTCTATAATAATAAAAAAGAGGCAAAAATAATGGAACTTTCTTTAGATGAAATAAAAAGTCAATTAACAGGAATTTTAACTAAGTTTTTAAGTGAACATCCGCAAAAAGTTGGTTCAATTTTTGTAATTGGTTGTTCTTCTAGCGAAATAAATGGCGGAAAAATTGGAAAGAATTCTTCTGCAGAAATTGGTGAAGTTATTTTTAAAACCGCAAACGAAATCCTTTCTAAAAAACGAATTTTTCTTGCTTGCCAATGTTGCGAACATTTAAACCGCGCTTTAGTTATTGAACAAGAATGTGCCGAAAAATATAATTATGAGCAAGTTTCTGTTGTCCCTTGGATTCACGGTGGCGGTTCTTTTGCAACTGCCGCTTATCACAATTTTAAAAATCCAATCGTTGTTGAACACATAAAAGCCAGTGCAGGAATTGACATTGGCGATACTTTAATTGGAATGCACTTAAAAGATGTTGCCGTTCCAGTTCATTTTGAAAACCATTTTATTGGAAACGCAAATGTAGTTGGTGCTTGGTGCAGACCAAAATTGATTGGTGGCGAGCGCGCAAGATACGAATAAAATTCTATAACAAGTGTAGATACTCGGGTCAAAGCCCGAGTATGACACGAAAAACACTAAGACATTGCGATGGGTTGCACAGTAACAGTAACTCAGTTTATAATAACAATTTTATGCACATAAGTTACGTCCTATAATATAGATTCTGTCTACCAATAACGAATAGCAAAACCCAGTCTTTCTTCACTCTTATTTTGTGTTTTGATAAAAATTTTTCTGTACGATTTTTGTATTATTCATTATCTTATAAGTAACGTTTTGAAACTTAATTTGGAACGAAAAGGAAAATCAAATTATGGAAGAAAAGAATCAACAAAAATTTTCTGGCGAACGTGCACAATATTTTACTCACGATGTTCATTATGTAAATTCAACTTTTTTAGATGGAGAATCGCCTTTAAGGCACGGAAAAAATTTGCTTTTAGAGCAAGCGTCTTTTGAATACAAATATCCTTTGTGGAACACAGAAAACGCTACTGTAAAAAATTCGTTTTTTCACGAAATGTCGCGTTCTGGTTTGTGGTACACAAAAAATACAACAATCGAAGATACAATTATAGAAGCACCAAAAGAATTTCGTCGATGCGATGGAGTTTTTCTAAAAAACGTAACTTTTTGTAACGCAACAGAAACTTTGTGGAACTGCAAGAATATCAAAATGAAAAAAGTTTACGCTAAGGGCGACTATCTTGCTATGAATGCAGAAAATTTTTATGCAGATGGCTTAATTCTTGACGGAAATTACTTTTTAGACGGCGGAAAAAACATAGAAATTCACAATTCAAAACTTAATTCAAAAGATTCTTTTTGGAATTGCGAAAATGTAACAATTTACGATTCCTACATTGTTGGCGAATATCTTGCTTGGAATTCTAAAAATGTAAAATTTGTAAACTGCACTATCGAAAGTAATCAAGGTTTGTGCTACGTAAACGGACTTACTTTGGAAAATTGCACTTTAATTAACACAGATTTAGCTTTTGAATATTCAACAAATGTAAATGCAGAAATTGTAAATAAAGTAGACAGTGTAAAAAATCCTGGTTTTGGCGTAATAAAAGCGGCTGGCATTGGAACTTTAATTATGAATCCACGTAGAGTTGATACAACAAAAACAAAAATAATTTGCGAAAATATCGACGAAAAGTTCACAGAAGATCCAAACGAAAACGAACGAGAATATTAAAAAACAGCATGTCATTGTCGGACTCGATCCGACAATCTAAATTAAGGGAACAAAATGAAATACGATTTTAATAAATTGGTAGACAGAAAACATACGAACTCGCTTAAATGGGACGTAAAAGATGACGAACTTCCGCTTTGGGTTGCCGATATGGACTTTGAAACTGCACCTTGCGTAAAAGAAGCATTGGAAAATCGCGTTAAAAACGGTGTTTTTGGCTATTCTATTATTCCAGATGAATGGGCGCAAAGTTATATTGATTGGTGGAAACGCCGTTATAACCTAGAAATTTCCTTAAGATGTCTAATTTTTTGTACAGGTGTAGTTCCTGCAATCTCTTCTTTAGTCAGAAAACTTACAACTCCAGCAGAAAAAGTTCTTGTTTTAACACCTTGCTACAACATCTTTTTTAATTCAATCGTAAACAATGGAAGATTTCCTTTAGAATGTCCGCTTGAATACAACGGAAAAGATTATTCTATTAATTTTGACCGCTTAGAAAAAGATTTATCTGATCCGCAGGTTACACTTATGATTTTATGTAATCCGCAAAATCCTACAGGAAACGTTTGGTCTAAAAGCGAACTTAGTAAAATTGGCGAACTTTGTAAGAAGAACGGAGTAACTGTAATTAGCGACGAAATTCACTGCGATATAATAAAACCAGGACTTGCCTACACGCCTTTTGCAGCCGCTTCGGAAATTTGCAAAGATATTTCTGTTACGTGCATTGCTCCTACAAAATGTTTTAACATTGCAGGAATTAATTCTGCGGCTACCCTAGTCTATAATCCTATTTTGCGCCGTAAAGTTCGCCGTTCGCTAAACACAGACGAAGTTGCAGAACCAAACGCATTTGCTATAGACGCAACTATTGCCGCTTTTAACAATGGCGAAGATTGGCTAAACCAACTTAATGAATATCTTTTTGCTAACCGAGAATACGCTACAGAGCGAATAAACGCTTTAGGCAAGGGCTACAACGTAGTTAGCGGAAACGCAACGTATCTTTTATGGGTAGATTTGCACCAAAATGGCGACGATTTTGCTAAAAAACTGCGCGAAAAAACTGGTTTATTCATAAATGGCGGTTCTGAATACGGAAAATGTGGCGAAAACTTTGTACGCATTAATCTTGCTTGTCCGCGAAAAACACTAGAAGACGCAATGAACAGATTTGAAAAGTTTGTTTTGCAAAAATAAAGTGAAACAAGCATCATAGATTGTCGGGTCAAGCCCGACAATGACACACTAATCAAGTCCGACAATGACACGCTACTTAAAGTTTTTACAAAACGGCTTTTAAGAATTGTTTTAGGCGTTCATTTTGCGGATTTCCAAATATTTCGTCTGGAGTTCCTTCTGCGCCAATTTTACCGTCTTCCATAAAAATTACGCGGTCGGCAACTTCGCGGGCAAAACCCATTTCGTGCGTAACAACAACCATTGTCATTCCGTCGTTGGCAAGTTGCTTCATAACAGCAAGAACTTCGCCAACAAGTTCTGGATCTAGCGCGCTAGTTGGTTCATCAAAAAGAATTGTTTTTGGTTCCATTGCTAAAGCCCGCGCAATAGCAACTCGTTGTTGTTGTCCGCCAGAAAGATTTCCTGGATAGGCATCTAATTTGTCGCCAAGCCCTACTCTATTTAAAAGTTCAATTCCTTTTTGTCTTGCTTCTTCTTTAGATTTTCCTAAAACATTAATTGGCGCAATCATTGTATTTTCTAGCGCAGTTTTATGTGGAAAAAGATTAAAACGCTGAAAAACCATTCCAACTTCCAAAAGAATTTTTCGTCTTTCTTTTGAAGAAATTTTTAATTTTCTAACGCCATTTTCGTATTGAGTTAGAAGTTTATCTTCTATATAAATTGAACCGTTATTTATATGTTCAAGATGATTTAATGCGCGCAAAAATGTAGATTTTCCCGCTCCACTTGGGCCAATAATGCAAACAACTTCTTTTGGCTTTACAGAAAGACTTACACCTTTTAGCACGTTTAATTTGCCGAACGAAACATAAATATTTTCTGCACGAATCATATCCATAAAATCTTTCCTCTAGCCTACTCGTAAGTATTTTTCTTTTCCAAATAATGAAATAAAAGCGTAAACACGGCGGTAATAATAAGATAAAGAATCATTGCTGGAATGTAAACCAACGAAGACGCTGTAGAAGACTGAATACTTCGCGTAACTTTTGTAATGTCCGCAAGTGCAATAATAGAAACTAAGGAAGCGTCTTTGAGCATCATAATAAATTCGTTTCCAACTGGCGGAATTAAACGTCTTATTGATTGCGGAAGAATTATTAAGCGCATTGTTTGTAAATAACTTAAGCCAAGAACTTTACCTGCTTCCATTTGCCCTTTATCTATAGACTGAATTGCTGAACGGAAAATTTCGCTACAATACGCGCCACTGTTCAAAGAAAAAGCAATAAAAGCCGCTAAAAACTTATTGTTTATTGTTAATGCTTCGTTAATTTCTGGAAGTCCGTAATAAACAAAGTAAAGTTGCATTAAAAGTGGCGTTCCGCGAAAAAAGAAAACGTACGCTTTGCTTAAAGCGCGTAAAATCTTGTGCTTAGCCATAGAGCCAAGCGCAAGAATAATTCCTAAACAAAGTCCCGCAAGAACAGAAACTAATGTAAGCGATATTGTAATTCGCGCGCCAGACAAAAGCTGCGGAATCCAACTTAAAATTTTCTGAAAAGTATTCATTCTTG
>CAZJOU010000119.1:5031-6343 GCA_964547685.1 uncultured Treponema sp.
TTTTATTTTATAGAATCAGACAAATCCATGCCAAAAACATTTTCGTAAAGTTTTTTCATAGTTCCGTCTTTTTTCATATCTTCTATTGCTGCGTTTATTTTTTGCTGAAGAACTGTATTTCCTTTTTTAAGGCAAACACCAAAATATTCATCTGGTTCGCCAAGCCAAACAGATTTAAAAACTGTATCAACAGGCGCAAGGTAGTCTACGGCAACAAGATTATCGCTTACAACTGCATCAATTCTTTTTAAGCGAAGGTCGTCATAAGCATTCATAACTTTGTCGTAACCGTTTTCTTCGTAAGTAAAGCCCAATTCTTTTGAATGTTTTTTTGTATAAAAGTCAGATGTTGTTTCTGCTTGATAACCAACTTTTAAGCCAGCAAGATCTGAAAATTTTGAAATATTTAACGGAGAATCTTTTCTAACAATAATTGCTTGGCCGTTTCCTACGTAAGGAATAGAAAAATCAAAAGAAGCAAGTCGTTCTTCTGTAATTGTTGCAGAAGAAATTACAACATCGTAACGGTCTGTGTTTAATCCAGCAAAAATTCCGTCCCAAGCGGTGTCTACAAATACAGGTTCTAAGCTCATTCGCTTTGCAAGTTCTTTAGAAAATTCAATATCAAATCCTGTTGGAGTTTTTCCATCTTCTGCATAATATTCCATTGGAGGATAACCGATTTCTACTCCAACCATAAATTTTCCTTTTTGAACTGTAAATTCGCCCTTTTCTACTTTTTTTGAACAACCAGACAAAGCAAAAAGAACCAAAACTGCCGACATAACCGAAAGCAACTTTTTCATAAAGTGTCCTCCAAAAAAAAATGACAAAGAGCCTGCAATAGGCAAACGTCTTTGTCAAAGTTATTTATAATTATAAAAAAAATAAAAGTTAGGTCAAGTAGTGAATTTTTTGGAGTGAAATTTTAGTGATTTTTTTTGATTGGATAAAAATTAGTAAAAAAAGTATTGCGCTTGTCAGCACATTGTTTTATATTTTATTAAAAGAGGTTTAATATGGCTGTAAAAACCGCAAATTTATATGCACGAATAGAACCTGAAACAAAAACTGCCGCAGAATCCATTCTTGAAACATTAGGAATTCCTGTTTCCACCGCAATCAATATGTTCTATAAACAAATAATTCTAAATAAAGGACTTCCTTTTACACCTAAGATTCCTACAAAAAAAACTATCAATTTGTCTGAAATGACAGAAGAACAATTTAATGAAGAAATGGAAAAAAGTTATCAAAACATGTTGCTTGATAAGGGCATTACTGTAAAAGAAGCATTCGCTTCTATAAAGAG
>CAZJOU010000120.1:0-6280 GCA_964547685.1 uncultured Treponema sp.
TAATTATTTTTTTTGTATTTTTCTGGAATTTGTTCCATTCCCATTTGCGCAAGCTTTTTGTAAGCCGCTGGAATAGAGCCAATTTCTGCATTTTCAAAAGTTGCTAAAATTTCGTCAAATTTTTGATATGCTAAATCGTATTTTTTTTGTTTTATATACAAATGACCAAGTTCATAAGTTGCTTCTATGTAAAGTGCAGTATTCATTCCGTAGCGTTGAATTACAGCATTGTAATAAGTTTCTGCCGCTTTATAATTAGGAATTTCTAGTGCATCTTGCCCAGACTGAATAAGTTGCGTTGCAGTTGCATCATCAGGAATTTCTGGAACTGAATTGCAAGAAAAAATAGACAAGCAAAGCGTAATTATTGCAAAAGTTTTAATTATCAATTTCATAATGCCAATTCTATATAGCAATTTATAAAAAATCAATCGTACAAAAAGTTATAGATTTTGGGAATTTTCGTGTCATTCTTGTGCTTGTGCGAAGCCTAGCGTTAGCGTCCACAGGAATCTACAGAAAAATTGTGTTGCAATTAAAAAAAATCCTAAAAAGCGGGTTCCAGCGACGGCGAAAAACGAACCTTCCCAGTCCGCCGACATCTTCGATGTTAGGCTTCCTTGGGACCTTTCATTTTTCCGGTTTCGCAGGGGCTCAACCGCACGTCGCTAAAATCGCTGCGTCACTCGCGATTTTCCGGCTTTGCCGTCGCTCGTTTTGTCCCACTTTTTAGGATTTTTTTTTATTGATTTGCACAAATTTAATTTCCTAAATCTGCGTAAATCAGCGAAATCTGCGGGAAATTCACTTTTTCCTAAAACCTATAAATTTTTAAAAACATATAATTTGCTAAAAAAAAGCAGTATGGTATAATATTTAAAATGAATTCAAAAGATTTAATAAAGTCAATAACAAAAAAATTTTACGAAGACAAAAACCTTAACGTAACTTATTTAAGTTTGTCTGAAAATTTAATGAAAACTTGCCACGAACTTGTGGATTCAGACACAATAGAAATTAACTTAAAAAATCAAACTGCGCCTTTAGCACCATTTTTGTCTATTTTGCAAAAATTAGAAATTCCAAGCGAAGAAATAAAAAAAATAACTTATGGACTTCAGTACGAAACTTTTGAATCTTTTTTTAAGAATGGAATTCCTAACGAACGAAAAGACCCTTTTATTTTAGAAGAAATTGATTACGAAAAAATAAGAATTTGCGAAACAATAATTTCGCTTTTGGAAAAGTTTTTTACTGGCAAAGCCGTAATTTACAATGCGAACTTAATTAGCAACGACGCTTTAAAAATTTTGGAACAACTAGAAAAATCTAAAATTAAAGGAAAATTTCTTTTTTGCTTTAATAATTTGGAAGTTGATTCAATTTCTGATTCTTTAAAAAATTTTTCGCAAAAAATAATTAAACAAGACAATTATTTTACATTAAATAGTTTAGAAGATTTTTCTGCCGAAAATTTTAGCCTTACCGAAAAAAAGAAAAAGCCTAATTTTAAGGAAATTTACAAACAACTTCGCTCTTACAGACTTTTCCTTGATATAGAAAAAGCTTACGCGCTTGTAAAAAAAATTGACACTTCCGACATTTTGCTAGAAGCAAACGTTCAAGATGCTCGCCTTATTTATATAGAAATGGGAATTATTGCATTTTTTTACGGCGACACAGATTTTGCAAGTTTTTATTTTAACAATATTTTGGAATCGCAACAAAACGACGAAGGCGACTGTTACGCTTTGTACTTTTTAGCGCACGTTTCTAGCCGAAAAAATATGAACTCTGCGGCATTAAAATATATTTACAGAGCAATTTCTTTGGCTAAAAGTTACGAAAAGTCGCCAATTTACGCACTTTGCGTAATGATGGAATACATTATTACAGAACGCTCCGATTCTGAATATTCAACAAAAAAATATTTTAACGCTTTAAATTTGCTAGACAAATTTGGACTTACAAACAACAGAATTTATACTTCGCTTGTAATTCCGTACGGAGTTGTTTACGAAAAATCGTTACGCGACCAAATGCTTGTTCAAGTTAAAAAGTCAAAAGCAGATGCAGAAAAAATAGGAAACAAGTTTGGACTTTCTATCGCTTGCCATTGGATGGGAATTCTTATGACGCACAGTGGCAAAAAAGAAGAATCTCATGTTTGGTACAAAAAATGTCTTGAACTTCGCGAAGAAATTGGAGATTTTTCTTCTTTAATAAAAGTTATAAACGGACTTTCTTACGAATATTTAATAGACACAAAATATAAAGAGTCTTACGACATTATTAACGATGTAATAGTTAATCTTATGGACGGAAAAGATTATTCGGAAATTATTATTACATTGTTCAATATTGGACGAACTTGCTTTTATTCTAGAAATTTTGATATTGCATATAATCTTTTTCAAACAATTTTAAATCTTCTTTCTATATTTGATATTTCTGACCTTTGCATAAATTCATTTTTCCCAGAATATAACGACATTCTTGCTTACAAAGCAATGTTAGATTTTTACAACGGCGAATTTACAAGAGCAAAAATGAATTTGCATAATATGCAAAATGGCGGAAAACCTTTTGCAATTATAGAAGAATTTATAAAGTTCTTTTTGGACGCTTGTTTACAGTTAGAAGAAGGACATAAAGATAAAGCTATAAAACTTTTTGACAAAAGCGTAAAAGACTTTTTTAATGTTGGCGTAACACAAGAACACAGAATTGTTTTTATGATTTACGAATTTGCAAATTTTTTGGCGCAAAAAGGTTTTAAGACTGAATCAGAAAAATATTTAGAACAAGGATTTAAAATTGCAAAGGAAAAAAATCTTGTTTATTTTACAAAAGGTAAAAATTCTATAACTTTGCAAGAATACCTTTCTGGAGTTGAAAAATTTGCTCCGCTAAAAATTAACCTTCTTGCATTGGAAGAAAAAGCCGAAAAAGAGCGGCTTGTAAATCAACTTCATAAAAAACTTCGCGATTCACAGTTCTTAAACAAACTTTCTACAAATCACGCAAAAAATCTTTATGACAGTCGTTTTTCTACAAATATTGTTTTGTCATTTTTTGACTACACAATGGCTGACGCGGTTTTTCTTGCAGAAAAAAAAGATGGAAAATGGGAAAAACTTGCAGAATCTGTTCGCGACGAAATAGAATTTCCTAGCGAACAAGAATGGGAAAGTCTTTTAGAAAACAAAAAAACTGTAGAAATCAAAAAAATAAAAGAAGACGAACGAATTACGCTTTACATAAATCTTTCGCGCTTTGAATTTATTGGCGGAATGATTATTTGGCTACAAAAAAAGAATTCGCTAAATCCAGAAGAGTTAAATATTTTAAATATTGCTGCTTCTAACGTTCAGGCGCAACTTGTAATGTTAAAGCAAAACGAGCATTTGGCTATAATTTCTGCAACAGACCAACTTTCTATGTTAAACAATCGCCGCGCTTTGCACGACTATCTTAATTTGGAAAGCGAAATGATTCATCGTTACGAAAAAAAGAAAAATATGTATATGCACGATGCAATTTCGTTTGTAGATTTGGATAATTTTAAGTATTACAACGACACTTTTGGTCACGAAGCGGGCGACCTTTTAATTGCTTCGTTTGCAAAACTTTTAAAAAATATTTATCGCAAAGTAGACTTTATTGCGCGCTTTGGTGGCGATGAATTTGTAATTGTTCTTCCTAATACAAATTGCCAAGAAGCTAAAAGAGCGGCAGAACGTTTGCAAGAAGGTTTGGAAAAGAAAGAACATTTTGTTCCAGATTTGGAAAAAATGCTTAATAAAAAACTTGTAATTCCAGAAAATAGAAAACTTGGATTTAGTATGGGAATTTCTGCAAATTCTGACGAAGAAGACATTTCTGACCTTAATACAACTATGATAAATGCAGATAAAGCGTTATATTATTCTAAACAGCACAAAAAAGGAACTGTAACAATTTGGTCTGACATAAAAGATATTGTTAGCGAAATTGACTTAGAAAAAAAGCCAGAAAGGTGTTCTTAATGACCCGAAAAAATATTTCACAAGAAAAAATTATTACCGCATTTTTATTTTGTTCATTTGATAAAAGTGCGGGCGCAACTTCTATGGCGGACATTGCGGAATATTTAGGAATAAAAAAAGCGTCGTTATACAATCATTTTGAAAGCCGCGAAATTATGTACGAAAGAACACTTGCTTATTGTAAGCGTTCTTTAAATTCGTTTTCGTTTTTGCCAGAAAAATACATTACACAAGATTTATTTAAAGAAAATGAACTTTCTACAGTTTTTAATGTTCTTATAAAGCGATTTGTTCAATATTACGAAGCTGAACCTTTTTTTCAGATTATTACTTTTGTTCATAGCGAAAAATATTTTAATAAAACCGCAGCAGAAATTGCAGATGACGAACTTTTTTCTTTTGAACTTGGTGTTAGCCAAATTATGCTTAGGTATTGCGTAGAAAAAAAACTAGAATTAACTCCGGCGGAAATTGATTCTGCGGTTAAGTTTTACAGTTCGTGCATTTTGCAACAAATTGATTATTACATTATGCACAAAAAAGAAATTATTCGCCAAAATCCTGAATGTGGAGCGGGAAGCCTTTTTGCTTTGCCAACCGACGAAAGCGAATTAGACAAAATATTTTTGCTTTCTAAAAATTATTTGGAAAAAATCTTTGGTTAGCACATTTTGCGCAGCGAATGCGGTGCGCTATTTAGAGGGGTAGGACGCAACGAAGTGCGGCCGTAGGGCAGGCGCCCTTCTAAATAAAAAAAATCGGTGGTTTTAGGTTCTTGAAACCACATTGTAAAGAACGCAAAATTTAATTAATATAAAAAATGTCATTATCGGGCTTGACCCGATAATCTACTTTTTATAGATTGCACTTGCAATGACGACAAATTTAGAGGTTAATATGATTTTTTCACCAACAGAAATTCAAGAAACAGTTAGTATGTTTATGAAGCAAAAGCTTGATATTCGCTGCGTAACAATGGGAATTAATTTACTTGACTGTGCGGACAGCGACGCAAAAAAAGCATGCACAAAAATTTACGACAAGATTATGAAAAAAGCTGGAAATCTTGTAAAAGTTGGTCAGGATATAGAAAAGGAATTTGGAGTTCCAATTATAAACAAGCGTATTTCTGTAACGCCGATTGCTTTAGTTGCGGGCGCAAGCAATGCAAAATCTTATGTTGAATATTGCAAAACTTTAGACAAAGCCGCAAAAGATTTGGGCGTAAACTTTTTAGGCGGATTTAGTGCTTTAGTTCAAAAAGGAATTACACCTGCGGATAGAATTTTAATAGATTCAATTCCAGAAGCACTTGCCGAAACGGATTTTGTTTGCTCTTCTGTAAACGTTGGAACTACAAAGAACGGAATTAATATGGACGCAGTTAAACTTATGGGCGAAACAATCGTAAAAACTGCGGAAGTTTCTAAAAAGTGCGAAGTTAATGGCTGCGCAAAACTTGTAGTTTTTTGCAATGCTCCAGAAGATAATCCGTTTATGGCGGGCGCGTTCCACGGAGTTGGCGAAGGAGATTCTGTAATTAATGTTGGTGTTTCTGGTCCTGGCGTAATTTTGGCTGCGGCGCGCGAATATAAAGGAAAGCCAATTAACGAACTTGCCGACGGAATTAAAAAAATGGCGTTTAAGATTACAAGAATGGGGCAGCTTGTTGGAACGGAAGCGGCAAAGCGGCTTGGCGTTCAGTTTGGCATTTTGGACTTGTCGCTTGCACCAACGCCAGCGGTTGGCGATTCTGTTGCGCGCATTTTGGAAGAAATTGGCTTGGACGGAGCGGGCGCGCCTGGAACAACTGCGGCTTTGGCAATGCTTACAGATATGGTAAAAAAAGGCGGCGTTATGGCCAGCACAAATGTTGGCGGTTTAAGCGGTGCGTTTATTCCAGTTTCCGAAGACGAAGGAATGATAAACGCAGTTAAGCAAGGTTCAATTTGTTTGGAAAAACTAGAAGCAATGACAACTGTTTGTTCCGTAGGGCTAGATATGATTGCAATTCCTGGCGATACGCCGGCAACAACTATTTCTGGCATTTTAGCAGACGAGTTTGCAATTGGAATGGTAAATAACAAAACAACTGCTTGCAGACTTATTCCGGCTCCTGGCAAAAAAGCAGGCGAATGGGTAGAATTCGGCGGACTTTTAGGCGGTTGCCCAGTAATGCCAGTAAGCAAGTTCGGTTGTGCAGACTTTATCAACCGAGGTGGTCGTATTCCAGCACCAATTCATTCGTTTAG
>CAZJOU010000121.1:0-6230 GCA_964547685.1 uncultured Treponema sp.
ATTCAACCGTTACAGATTTTGCTAAGTTGCGCGGTTGGTCTACATCGCGACCAAGTTTTTGTGCAACATAAAAAGCGAACAACTGGCAAAGCGCAACCATTGGAATTGCGTAAAACGCAGAATTTTCAACTTTTGGAACAGGAATAAATTCGTCTACAATAGATTCCAATTCTTTGTCGCCTTCTACGCCAATAGCAATAACCGGACCTTTTCGCGCTTTTATTTCTTTTATTCCAGAAATTACTTTTTCGCGCAAAAAATCGTCTGGAACAAGAAAAACGCTTGGAGTTTGTTCATTTACCAAAGCAATAGGACCGTGCTTAATTTCGCCAGCGGCAAACGCTTCTGCGTGAACATAAGAAATCTCTTTTAATTTTAGTGCGCCTTCCAACGCAATTGGATACATTAGTCCGCGACCAAGATACAAAAAGTCTTTGCAATTTGCATATTTTTCCGCAATCTTTTTTACAAGATTTTTTTGCTTTAACGTTTCTTTTAAAATGCGTGGCAACTGCGTAATTTGCGCAATAAACTTTGCGCCATCTTCTTTGCTCATTTTGCGTTGTCGCGCAAATTTTAACGCAAGCAAATAATAAATTATTAAAGTGTTAGAAAACGCTTTTGTAGAAGCAACCGCAATTTCCGGCCCAGCGTGAATAAATGCGCCACCGTCGCTTTCGCGCGCAATCGAAGAAGAAACAACATTGCAAATTCCAAAAACTTTTCCGCCCTTTTCGTGAATTTCGCGCATTGCATACAAAGTATCTGCGGTTTCGCCGCTCTGACTTATAGCTAAAAAAACGTCATCTTTGCTAACAATCGGATTTTTGTAGCGCAACTCGCTAGAAAATTCCGAAAAACATGGAATTCGCGCATATTGTTCAATTAAAAGTCCGCCAAACAAACTTGCATAATACGAAGTTCCCGCAGACATAGCAGTAATTTTGTTAGTTCGCTTAAAAATATCATCTTCGTAACCACTAAGTTTCGCAGTAGACGCTTCAAAATCAATTCTTCCAGCAAAAGCACGTGCTATACTTTCTGGTTGTTCGTTAATTTCTTTTTCCATATAAGTGCTGTAACCGCACTTTTCTGTTTCTGCCGCATTTATAGAAATTTCTTCTACGCGTTTTGAATAATCATTATTTTCAATGTTTGGAAATTTTAAACCTTGCAAAGTAACTTCTACAATATCGCCATCTTCCAAATAAATTACGCGACTTGTGTTTCCTACAATCGCATTAACGTCAGAAGCAATATAATAAGCGTTATCAGAAATGCCAACAACAAGCGGACCGCCACGCTTTGCAACAACAATTTTATTTGGTTCGTCAATGCAAGTAATTCCCAAAGCATAAGTTCCAACAACTTTGTCTAACGCTGCTTGAACTGCTTCTAAAAGATTTCCTTTATAATATTTAGAAATTAAATTTGGAATTACTTCAGAATCTGTGTCGGACGTAAATTTAACGCCTTCTTTTTGTAAAGATTCGCGCAAAGGCAAAAAGTTTTCTATAATTCCGTTGTGAACAACTGCAATTTTTCCATCATTCGAAATAAAAGGGTGAGCATTTAGGTCTGTAACCATTCCGTGCGTTGCCCAGCGAGTGTGTCCAATTCCCCAAGAACCAGAAAGTTCTTTTGGCAAAACGCTAACAAGTTTTTCTAATTTCCCAGCTTTTTTGTACAAATAAAATTTTGGTTCGCCCTTTTCTATTTTTCCAACAACAATTCCAGACGAATCGTAGCCACGATATTCAAGTTTTTTTAAGCCATTTATAAGATAAGGGACAGCGTTATCCATTCCAACGTAGCCAACAATTCCGCACATAAGCAAACTCCAAAATAGTTTTAAAAAAAATTAAGAAGGGTAAAGAATAGAAAGAAGGGGAAAGTCTTCCCCTGTCTTCAGCCGCTAACGCGTCTTCCGCCACCCTTTCTGCGGGACACATTCCCGCAACGCCTTTGTGGCAAACTTTCCTAATTTTATTATTATACAAACATTTTTTCAATAAAATCTAACGCTTGAGTTGCAAATTTAATTGAAAAAATCAATTTTTAATCTTATAATAATAATGTGTCAACTTTGTATGTAGTGGGAACGCCTATTGGCAACCTTGGCGATATTACTTACCGCGCTGTAGAAACATTAAAAAACGTAGATGTTGTTGCTGCGGAAGATACTCGCCATACATTGCAACTTTTAACACATTTAGAAATTCGTAAGCCATTAATTTCTTGCAGAGCGCAAAACGAAGAAATTGCCGCGCAAAAAATTATTCAGCTTATGAACGAAGGAAAAAACGTTGCATTCGCAAGCGATGCGGGAACTCCTGGAATTAGCGACCCTGGCGCAGTTCTTGCAGAATTGGTTCGCAAAGCGGGACATTCAGTTGTTCCAATTCCTGGACCAAGTGCATTTGCAACTTTGGCAAGCGTTGCTGGCGCGGGCGGAAAAACTTTAATTTTCGAAGGTTTTCTTTCGCCAAAACCCGGAAAACGCCGAACAAGATTGCGGGAATTGCTTTCTACTGGCGATGCAATAATTTTGTACGAAAGTCCGTTTAGAATTGTAAAGTTACTAACGGATATTGCCGATATAGATAGTAATCGCCGTATGGTGATTGGCCGAGAATTGACCAAACTGCACGAAGAAATTATAGAAGGAACTTCTAAAGAATTGTTAGAAGATTTTTCTTCTCGTTCTTCAATCAAAGGGGAATTTGCAGTTTTCATTTCTGGTGTAAAAAAAGTTCAACTTTCTGATGAATCTACCGATAATTAAGTAGAGGGGCAGGACGGATATGATGATAAACGGAATTGGAGGAATTAATCCTCTTAACAATGTGCAAAAAACAGAGCACACAAACAACACTCAAAAAACTAGCTTCGGTGCAGATTCTGTATCTATTTCTAAAGAAGCTAAGGAAATGGCAGACGCTTATTATTTGAAGCAAGTTGCGTCTGAAACTCCGGATGTAAGAGCGGACCGTGTTGCAGAAGTTAAGGCAAAGCTCCAAAATCCAAACTATTTAAATGATGCAGTAATTGCTTCTGCTGCAGACAAAATCATGGAAAGTTTTGGCCTTTAATTAGACTAAATTAATTTAAATTTGCTAAAATTTTTACTTGATACAGAAAGACGGAATAGAAATTCCGTCTTTTTTGTTTTATAATTACATTATGTCTGATTTAATTTTTAAAATATCTCCGAATATTGTTTTAGGTTCTTATACTTTAAGCCGACTTGCGCAGTACGTTCGCGCTTGGGGCTCTAAATTTATGATTTTGCTAGATCCAATTTTAAAAGATTTTAATATTGTAGAAAAAATCTCGCAGACACTTTCCGAACGAAAAATTGAATTTTTTATTTACGACAATTTTACCGATGGAGCAACAACAAAAGAAATAGAAAATGCTCTTATTCTTGCAAAACAAGGACATATAGACGGAATTATTTCTGTTGGTGGCGAAAAAGTAATAAACGCTGGTTGCGCAATAGCGTCGCTTTTTAACGAAAATCGTAGCATTTACGATTTTTTAGACGGTTCAATTCCTTCTTCTACATCTGTGCCACTTCCGCTAATTTGCGTTCCTAGCACAATGCGCGCTTCTTACGCTTTTACAAATTCAATTCCGCTAATAGATTCAAGAAGTTTGCAAATAAAACAGTTAAAAACGCAAAATGCGGTTTGTAGTCTTATGCTTTGGGATCCAAATCTAACAGTTTCGCTAACCGAAAATCAAATGGCTTCGCTTTCGCTAGAAACTTTTTGCATTGCAACAGAAGCGTATCTTTCGCAAAAAACATCTTTTTTTAGCGATATGTTTTGCGAAAAATCTTTTGAACTTTTAGGATTTGCTCTTAACGAAAAAAAATCTCTTGATATAACAACGCCAAAAGAACAACTTTTAGAGCAAGGCGGTTGTATGGCTTCGCTTGCAAGCGCAACAAGTTCTATTGGAATTGCAAGTCTTTTGGCTTTAACTATAAATGCGCGCTATAAAATAAGTCGTTCGCTTGTAGTTTCAATTCTATTTCCATATATGATAGAAGAAGTTGCAAAATTCAAAGAAGATAGAATAGAAAAAATTGCTCATTTTTATGGTGCAGCCGAAGATTCCGTAAAAAGCAAAGATGCAGTTCAGGAACTTGCAGAAAATATTCGCCAACAAATTGCAAAAGCAAACCTTCCTGCGCGCTTAAAAGACTTAAATCTTACTATGGAACAACTTGCTATTTGCGCAGAAGACGCTGGTCAACTAGATGTTATGGCTTATCTTCCGCGAAGTATGACAACAGATGAACTTTTTGAATTAATGAAATTAGCTTACTAAAAATGATAGATCCAAACAAATTATTTCAACTTTCTGGCGGACAAAAACGAAGAAAACTTGCGCTTACATTTGGTGCATTAGAACGCGACATTGCAGGAATTCCAGAAAAAGGAATGGAATACAATTTTTCTTCTATTAGCCGCGCGGAATACACTAAAAAATTAGCGGAAATTTTACTAGAAGATCCAAAATTACCAAAAAACGAAGCGGAAGAATTAAAAAAACTTATTTCTGAAAATCCATTTGATGAACGAAAGGTTTGCAATTATTCAAGAAATGCGCTTCTTAAAATAATTGGCACTTTTCCTGCAGAGTGGGATTTAATAATTGCGCCACACGCAAATCCTTTTGACGAAAATGGCGTTGTGCGAAAAAGAAAGTTTTTTTCTGGTGTTGCAGTTTATGCAGAAGATATTCGCTCTCCATTTAATATTGGTTCTATTTTTCGCACGGCAGAAGGAATGGGAGCCGAAAAAGTTTATATTTCGCCAAATTGCGTAGATCCAGAGCAGCCACGCGCAATTAGAAGCGGAATGGGTTGCGTAGAAACAATGGGTTACGAACGAAAATCTTTGCAAGAACTTCCAGATGATATTCCAATTTTTGCGCTAGAAACTGGCGGAACTTCAATAGAAAAGTTTAATTTTCCAAAACAAGGAATTTGCATAATTGGTTCGGAAGAATTAGGAGTTAGTCCAGAAGCATTAAAACGCGCTACTTACGGAACTGTAACAATTCCAATGATTGGCTTAAAAGCGTCGCTTAATGTTGGCGTTGCGTTTGGAATTTTAATGCAAAAATGGTGCGAATCGTTACGAAAGTAACATAAATGTAGAGTGTTTATTTTTATTAAAATCTGCGTAAATCCGCGAGAGACTTTCTTTTCCCAAAATTTATAAATTTTGGGAAAAGTCATTCCGAACTTGATTCGGAATCTTCGAAAAGAAAAATTGTCAGTGCTTTCGCGGAAATCCGGTTTTGCTGCACACGGTGCAGGCCGCATAGGAATACCATTGAACGGCTGCTTCGCAGCCCGGCCCTGCAAGTGTTCGCAAAAGCCGGTTTCCGCTACGCACTGTCAATTTTTCTTGTTTTGCAAAAAAATTACAGAACGTAAATATTTTCCCAAAATTTATAATAATTGAGATTTTTATTATCGTTTTCTCGCTAATTAACTTTCGTTGTTGAATTCGTTAAAATAAAATTATGGAACAGTACAAAAAAGAATTTATAGATTTTATGGTTGAATGTCAGGTTTTAAAGTTTGGTTCGTTTACATTAAAAAGCGGACGACAAAGTCCATTTTTTATGAATGCGGGCGCTTACGTTACTGGTAGCGAACTTTCTAGACTTGGCGAATTTTACGCAAAAGCAATCCACGAAAATTTTGGCGACGATATTGATGTTTTTTTTGGTCCGGCTTACAAAGGAATTCCTCTTTCAGTTGTAACCGCAGTTGCTTATTCAAAATTGTATGGCAAAGAAGTTAAATATTGTTCGGATAGAAAAGAAGAAAAAGATCACGGCGCAGATAAAGGTTCTTTTCTTGGCTACAAAATAAAAGATGGCGACAAAGTTGTAATTATAGAAGATGTAACAACTTCTGGAAAATCAATAGAAGAAACGTATCCAAAAATAAAATCACAAGAAACTGTGCCAGGTGGAATAAAAATTGTTGGTGAAATTGTAAGTTTAAATCGCCAAGAAAAAGCAGCCGATTCAGAAAAATCAGCATTAAAAGTAATTTCCGAAAAATATGGATTTCCTGCAAAAGCCATTGTTTCAATGCAAGACGTAATAGATGCGCTTTACACAAATGGCGACAAAAAAATTATTACAGACGAAATAAAAAAATCACTTGATGAATATTACAAAATATACGGCGCAAAAGA
>CAZJOU010000122.1:0-2170 GCA_964547685.1 uncultured Treponema sp.
ACGCTCGAAAAATACAAAAAATCGCTTATTTACGAATATGTTACAGGAAAAAAGATGGTGTAGATTGCCACGCCTACGGCTTGCAATGATGTAAAAAAATGAAAATTCCTGCAAACTATGGTATAATATAAATTAAGAGGTACGATATGAATGAAAAATTAATTTCTCTTTATAATTGGTTTGACATTGAACGTAACGACTTAATAAAAAATCACGAGGGAGAATGGGTTCTTGTTGCTAACAATAAGGCTTTGGGATATTTTGCTGACCAATCAGAAGCCGTTCTAAATGCAGAAAAAAATGGTTTAAAAATAGGGGAATTTCTTGTTCAATACTGCATTCCTTGCGAGCAAGAATATAATATGTTCTACAATGTAAACAGAGGATTATCTTATGCCTAATTCTTTTACTTGTCATATTCCGTTTGCTCAAAAAAATGCCATTATAATCAATGCAGAAGTTGTTTTTGAATTACCAATAAAAGAAAATACAAAATATGCCTCAATAAAAATAAAGGCTCTTATAGATACAGGAGCAAATGGAACTTGTATTAGTCACCGCCTTTCATCTGCTTGTAATCTACCACCTGTTTCTGCAATGAAGATTTTTTCTGCACAAGGAGCAAGTATTGTACCTGTTTATAAAATGAGTATAAAGTTGCCTACAGGAACAGAATTTAAAAACATATTAGCCACAGAAATTGCAGGAAGCGAAAATTTTGATGCAATTATCGGAATGGATATTCTTTGTCAGGGGGATTTTGCTTTTACAAGTGATAAAAATGACCTTGTCTTTTCAATGAGTTTTCCATCAAAAAAACTACCTATTGATTTTACAGAAGAATAGTAGGAGCGTTTTTTATGAGCCTTGTTCAAACCGAAAAAGATTTTCAAAAATTTATTGTTGATTATTTAGAAAACGAAAACGGCTACATTGTTCATGCGGACGAAGATTTTAATTGCTCCTACGCATTTGACACAAGTCTTTTGCTAAACTTTTTGTATACAACTCAAAAAGAAAAAATGCAAAAGTTTGAAAAAATGTATAAAGAAAATGCTACAGATAGAGTTCTTGCGGCAATCAATGCGGAAATTACTAAAAAAGGTTCAAGTTTAATTTACTGCTTAAAACACGGCGTAGAAATTGGAAACGAACATCTTGATTTAATGTACACAAAACCTGCTACAACTTTTAATAAAAAAGAATGGGAACGCTACGAACAAAATCTTTTTTCTGTAATTCCAGAAGTTAATGCTGATGTTGATAAAACCGAACGTGTTGATTTGGTACTTTTCTTAAATGGTATTGCAATTATTAGCGTGGAATTAAAATGCAACAATTCTGGGCAATTTTACACCGATGCAATTAAGCAATATCGATTTAGACGAAATCCAGAAAGGCGATTATTTTTGTTCAAGGCTGGTTGTCTTGTTCATTTTGCAATGGACTTATATTACGTAACAATGACTACAAAACTTTGCGGTGCAAATTCTAGTTTTTTGCCTTTTAATCAAGGAAAGAAAAGCGTTTACAATCTTAAAAATGGCGAAAGTATTGTAGAAACTGGCGACGGAAACGAAAATCGCGAAGATGGAAAATTTCCTGCGTGTTATATGTGGGAAGATATTTGGAAAAAAGACACAATTTTGGAACTTATTTCAAAGTTCATTTTTATTGAACGTTCAGAAAAAGACGAAAAAATAATTTTTCCGCGTTATCATCAGTTGCGGTTTTTACGAAAAGCAGAAGCACACGTTTACGAAAATCTTTCTCGCTGCAACTATCTTGTTCAACATTCTGCAGGTTCTGGAAAAACAAACACTATTGCTTGGCTTAGTCATAGGCTTTCTTCTTTGCACGATGCAAACGAAAAACAAATCTTTGACACAATAATTGTAGTAACAGACCGTTGCGTTGTTGACAATCAACTGCAAAAAGCAATTCTTTCGCTAGACCACAAAGATGGACTTATTCGCGTAATGGACGAAAGTTGCAATTCTAAAGATTTGGAAAATGCTATTAATAAGGGCATAAAAATTATTGCAACAACGATTCAGAAATTTCCTAACATTAAAGATAGTGTAAAAAAGTTTTCTTCTAAAAGATTTGCCGTAATTATAGACGAGGCACATTCTTCTACAAACGGCAAAAATATGGAAGCACTTGTAAA
>CAZJOU010000122.1:2270-6201 GCA_964547685.1 uncultured Treponema sp.
ATGCAATGGACATTATAGAAAACGATTTGGAACAAACTGGAAAAGCAGAAAATGTTTCGATGTTTGCCTTTACCGCGACTCCAAAGGCAAGCACTTTGCAAAAATTTGGCACGCTAAACGAGAATGGCAAAAAAGAAGCGTTTGATTTGTATTCTATGAAGCAGGCGATAGAAGAAGGCTTTATTTTAAATGTGCTAGAAAACTACATTGAATATAAAACGCTTTATAAAATTCACAAATTAATAAAAGACGACCCAAGTTTAAATACTGCAGAAGCAAAAAAGAAAATTCATAAAATGGCTATGCAGGAAAAAACTAATATTCAACAGCGAACGGCAGTTATTATTGAACATTTTAGAAATACTGTTTTGGGAACTTGCCTAGAAGGAAACGAAAAAGCGATGGTTGTTACGTCTAGCAGAAAAGAAGCGGTGCAATACAAACAAGCGTTTGACGCTTACATAAAAGAAAATAATTATTCAGATATAAAAACGCTTGTCGCATTTTCTGGTAAAGTAAAAATTGGCGAAAATGAATATACAGAAGTAGGAATGAATAATGGTGCGGTCGGTGGTTTCGACAGGCTTAACCACCGCGATAACGGCATACACATTACAGAAGATAATCTTCCAGATTATTTTGATAAAGACGAATCATATAAATTTCTTATTGTTGCAAACAAATATCAAACTGGGTTTGACCAGAAAAAACTTTGCGCAATGTACATAATGAAGCGTTTAAATGGAATTGCAGCGGTTCAAACTTTAAGTCGATTAAATCGAATTTATAAACCTTACGACAAACGTACTTGCATTGTGGATTTTGCAAATACAATTAAAGAAATTCAAGCTGCATTTGCACCTTATTATTCGCGTACAATTCTAGAAAATCCAGTTTCGCTTGAACAACTTAAAGAAGTAGAAATGGAAATTCGTGGATACAATGTTCTTGACTTTGCTGACATTGACGAGGTAATAGAAAAAACTTTGGAAAAGAAAAATGCTGTGGCTCTTGTTTCTTCAAAACTTAGGAAAGTAAAAGATAAAATTGAACAGTTTGATAAAGACACGCAGTCTGAAATAAAAACGAAAATCAGACGTTATGTAAAATACTACAGTTTTTTAGCGCAAGTTGTTCCTTTGCAAAGTACAGAAATGCACAAATTGTACTTGTTTTTAAGTTGGCTTATTCCATATTTAAAAGACGGAACAAATCATGATGGTTTTGATTTACGCAATAAAATAAAGATAGACACTTTTAATCAGAAAAAGGAACGCGAAATTTCTAAACCAAAAATAGAGCCAAAACATGGAATAAAAAGCGCAGATCCTAACGCTCCTTTTTTAACAAAAGATTTAAGAGAAAAACTTTCTGCAATTATTAAAAAAATGAATGAAGCGTTTGGCGTAGACGCTAATTCAGATGCTCAAGTAAACGATGCGCTAAATGTAAAAGAAAATCTTGAAAAAGACAAAGAATTAAAAGAAAGTGCTAAACATAACAGTCGCGAAGATTTTGCTGCTGCGTACTACGACCATGTAGATGCTGCACTTATTCAAGGGGACGCAAATTCTAGAAAGTTTTTTAATTTGCTATTAAAAAATCCAGAAGTAAAAAAAGAAGTAATGGGTATATTTATTGATGAAGTGTATCAGAAACTTAGAAATGAAGATTGATAAAAGTAGAATAAAAATGTTTCTTGACCGAATTTGTTTATATATTTACATTTAAAGAAGGGGTTTTAGGGGAAACTTTGTTGCCCCTAGGCGAGAGGGTAGGACGCAACGAAGTGCGTCCGAGGGGGAGACTTCCCCCCCTCCCTATAAAAAATTTGGAGAAAAAAATGAAAATTTCTAAAATGTTGGTTTCTGTTTTGGCTGGATTTGCTATTCTTTTTGGTCTTTCTTCTTGCAATATTTATAATAATCTTGTTGATTTGGACGAACAAGTAAAGTCGCAGTGGGCGCAAGTAGAAAATCAATATCAGCGTCGGTTGGATTTAATTCCGAATCTTGTTTCTACGGTAAAAGGTGCGGCTAGCCACGAAACTGAACTTTATACACAAGTTGCAGAAGCGCGAGCAAAAGCGGGTGGCGTAATTAAAATAGATGACAGCATTTTGGAAGACGAAGAAAAATTTGCAGAGTTTCAAAAAGCGCAAGATTCGCTTGGTGGTGCTTTGCAAAGACTTCTTTCTGTAACGGAAAATTATCCAGAATTAAAAACGAACGAAAACTTTTTGGCTTTGCAAGATGAACTAGAAGGAACGGAAAATCGCATTGCAACAGAAAGAAAGCGTTACAACGATGTTGCTCAAACTTATAATTCTGCAATTAGAAAATGGCCTGGCGTTTTATTTGCAAACAAAATGGGCTTAAAAGCAAAAGCATATTTTACTGCGGCAACAGAAGCAGCAACTGCGCCAGTTGTTCAGTTTTAGTTAAAGTCGCTATTTTGGTTAGAGTTTTCGCTATTTTGGCGCATGGGCGGTAAAAATGACAAAAAAATATCTTCTTAAGAAAATTAAACTTTCTGAATCTGATATGGAAGAAATTAAAAATGCTGTAAAAAAAGCAGAAGAAAAGACTAACGGTGAAATTGCTTTGGCTTTAACTGCGGAAAGCGACCATTATTCTTTTTGGGAACTTTTAGCGTCTACATATTTTGCAGCGTTTGTTTTTGTAATTCTTTTGCCGTTTGCTTCTAAAATTTCTGGTTTATATGATAAATATTTGTGGGGTTCGCCAGATTGGATTTTGCCCGCTTTTTACGGAATTGCAACGCTTGCAATAATTATTCTTGGCTTTTATTTTGCAAATATTCCTGCAATAGACCGAATTATTATTCCTAAATCTGAAAAAATTAAGGCTGTAACAAATCGTGCGTTTAGACATTTTGCGCAAAGTGGCGTTTACGACACAAAAGAACATTCTGGAATTTTAATTTTTGTTTCTTATTTGGAACGTCAGGTGCGAATTATTGCTGATTCTGGAATTGCAAAAAAAATTCCGCAGGATTTGTGGAACATTATTGCAGATGATTTGGCTAGTGGAATAAAAAACGGAAAAACAAAAGAAGGTTTTATTGCTGCGGTAGAAAAATGTGGTGAACTTTTAGCAGAAAATTTTCCTACGTCGGGTGAAAACGAAAATGAACTTGCAGATGGACTTGTAATTTTGGAGGATTAAATGAAAAAGAGATTAAACGTTATTCTAAGCGCTTTAATTCTTGTTATTTTCGCTAATCTGGCGGCGTTTGCGCTAGAAGTTCCTGCGCTTACGGGGCGCATTGTAGATAACGCAAACATAATAACTACAAACGATGAACAAGAAATTAATTCTCTTTTAGAAAATCTTGAAAATACAAATGGAACGCAAGTTGCTGTTCTTACGATAAAAACTTTAGATGGAGAATCTTTAGAAGATTATTCGATGAAAGTTGCGGAAAAATGGGGACTTGGCCAAAAAGACAAAGATAATGGTGTTTTGCTTTTAGTTGCGCTGGAAGAACGAAAAGTTAGAATAGAAGTTGGCTACGGACTAGAAGGAACTTTAACCGACACAAAGTGCGGACTAATTTTACGAAACGTAATAATTCCAGAATTTAGAAATGGCGATTATTCGGAAGGAATTTTAAAAGGTGTAAAAAACATTACTGGCTTATTAGAAAATAACGAAGAACTTGTTTCTAAAAGCGTATTAAAAGAAAAAAGTTCAAAAAGTGCTTATTCAGGACTTTTATATGGATTTTTGTGGATTTTTGGTTGGTTTATTTTATTTTCTTGCATTGCAAGTGGACGAAGCAACCACTTTTTGCCTTGGGTAATTTTTACAAGTGCGTACAGAAAAGCGCACAAAGGAAGCGGAACGAACAGAACATACTCTTCTAGTAATTTCCATTCTGGTCACAGTTCTTTTGGTGGCGGAAGCCA
>CAZJOU010000123.1:0-6122 GCA_964547685.1 uncultured Treponema sp.
ACAAAAACAATTTTTCCGTTATCCAAAAGTTGGTAGCAAAGTTTTTTGTTTACGCTGTTCGGCTTAAATTCCGTTTGATAAGTTACAATTTGCTTTTGTTTTTTTTCTTTTGCAGAAACGGAAAACAACACAACAAAAGCAACCGCAAAAATAGCAAAGATTTTCTTAGTGTTCAATTTTTTCTCCTAGAATTTATAGATTTTTAGAAATCAGTCATTCCGAACCCTTACGGCACGAACTCTGCCAGCATCGTTCGTATGTTTCGGAATCTCTAAAATAAAAATCCGCATTTTATAATAAAACCGATTTTAACGCTATTTTGTTACAAAAAAAAAGCCATTCCGCTAAAAATTAACGGAATGGCTTTTTGCTAATTTATTTATTTTTTAGCAAACTTATTTGCTAGCCTTGTTAGCTTTAATTACAGCCTGAGCGCCAGCAAGTCTTGCAAGTGGAACTCGGAATGGAGAACATGAAACGTAGTTCAATCCAATATCGTAGCACAATGCAATAGATGCTGGATCTCCACCATGTTCACCACAAATTCCAAGGTGAAGGTCTGCTTTTTCGCTTCGTCCCTTAGCTTCTGCGATTCTCATCAATTCGCCTGGACCATCTGAATCCAAAGTTGCGAATGGATCGTCTTCCAAGATTCTTTGATCAAGATAAGAATTAATGAACTTACCATAATCATCACGGCTAAAGCCGAATGTTGTCTGTGTAAGGTCGTTTGAACCGAAAGAGAAGAAGTCTGCATATTTTGCAACTTTGTCTGCTGTAAGAGCAGTTCTTGGGAATTCAACCATTGATCCAATCTGGAATGTAAGTTTTGTTCCAACTTCTTTATTTACTTTGGCAATTACTTCTTCTGCCTGAGCACGAATCTGTTCAACTTCTTTGTAAGTTACAACGTTAGGAATCATAATGCGAACATCATGTTTTGCACCTTCTTTGTCCAACTGTGCTGTAGCGCGAGCAATTGCTTCTACCTGCATTTCGTAAATTTCTGGGTAAGTAATTGCAAGACGACATCCACGGTGACCAAGCATTGGGTTGTGTTCATCAAGAGCAGCAACTTTTACAGCCAAAACTTTTTTGTCAATTCCAAGTTTTTTAGCAAGTGCTTTTAAAGATTTTTCATCTTCTGCCTGAATAAATTCGTTAAGTGGTGGGTCCAAAAGACGAATTGTTACTGGGCGACCTTCCATAGTTTTAATAATTTCGTAGAAGTCTTTCTGCTGATATGGAAGAATTGCTTTTAAGTTTTCAATGCGAGCTTCTGTTGAATCAGAAACAATCATTTTCTGGAATGCTGTAAGTTTTGGTTCATCAAAGAACATATGTTCTGTGCGGCAAAGACCAATTCCCATTGCTCCAAAGCGGAATGCATCCTGAGCATTTTTAGGAGTATCGCCATTAGCAAGAACGTTGAATCCTTTAACTGTTTTTCCAGAAGCTGTTTTGCGAACAGAATTGTTACGAACTTCATCTGCCCAACCCAAGAATGTTTCCAAGTTTCCAGAAATATCTGCTGGTTTTACTGCAACTTGACCTTCGTAAACTTTTCCTGTTGCACCATCAATTGTAAGATAGTCGCCTTTTTTGAAAGTTTTTCCGTTTACGCTAATTTTGTCGCCAACGAATTTAACGTCTGAACAACCGCAAACACAAGGAGTTCCCATACCGCGAGCAACAACAGCAGCGTGGCTTGTGCGTCCGCCAGTAGAAGTTAAAATACCCTGAGCAACTGCCATTCCGGCAATGTCATCTGGAGAAGTTTCTTTTCTTACAAGAAGAACTTTCTTTCCAGCTTTTGCCCATTCTTCTGCTTCGTCTGCAGTAAATACAATTTGACCGCATCCAGCTCCAGGAGAAGCATTCAAACCACTAGCAATTTCTGTTGCTTTTTTAACAGCGTCTTTGTCCAACTGTGGAAGAAGCAACTGGTTCAACTGTTCTGGTTCTACGCGAAGAAGTGCAGTTTCTTTATCAATAAGACCTTCGCCAACCATTTCTACAGCCATGCGAACAGCAGCGGCTCCAGTTCTTTTTCCGTTGCGGCACTGAAGCATGTAAAGTTTTCCTTCTTCTACTGTAAATTCCATATCCTGCATATCGTGATAGTGTTTTTCTAGACGTTCGCGGATTTGGCAAAGTTCATCATAAATTGCTTTATTTGTCTGTTCAAGTTGAGAAAGTTTCTGTGGTGTGCGAATACCAGCAACAACGTCTTCTCCCTGAGCGTTCATAAGATATTCGCCCATAAATACGTTTTCACCAGTAGAAGGGTCGCGGCTAAAGCAAACACCAGTTCCAGAAGTATCGCCTTTGTTTCCGAAAACCATTGCCATAACAGTTACGGCAGTTCCTTTAAGAGCGCCTTCTTTAATGTTGTTCAATTTGCGGTATTTAATAGCGCGTGGGTTCATCCAAGAACCAAATACGGCTCCAATTGCGCCCCACATTTGTTTTTTAGCATCTTGCGGGAATTCTTCGCCAGCAGGTTTTCTTTCTGTGCTAGCCTTTTTGTACATTTCCTTGTATTTAGAAACAATTTCCTGAAGTTCTTCTGTTGTAAGTTCTGTATCTTCTTTAATTCCACGATGAGATTTTACTTCGTCAATAATTGCTTCGAAATTGTCGTGGTCAACGCCCATTGCAACGTCGCCATACATCTGAATAAAACGACGATAAGCGTCCCAAGCAAAACGTGGATTACCAGTTTTTTCTGCCAAACCAACAACAGATTTGTCGTTAAGACCCAAGTTCAAAATTGTGTCCATCATACCAGGCATAGAAATTGCTGCACCAGAACGAACAGAAACAAGCAAAGGATCTTTTTCATCACCAAGTTTTTTGCCCATAACTGATTCAAGTTTAGCAAGGTATTCTTCTACCTGTTTGTCCAAACCTTCAGGATAGTTGCGGTTCAATTTGTAGTATTCCTGACAAACATCAGTTGTAATTGTAAATCCTGCTGGAACAGGAAGGCTTAAAGGAGCTTTTGCCATTTGAGCAAGGTTAGCACCTTTTCCACCAAGTTCAGCGCGCATTGTTTCATCGCCATCTGCGTCGCCGTTACCAAAAAAGTAAACATACTTTGTAGCCATTGATTTTTACTCCAAAAGAGATGATATTATAGTAACTTAAATAGTACATTTTATACGATTTACTGTCAATTAAGCGAATTGAATCAACATAGGAATTAATTTTTTCATGTCATTGTCGTGCTGTCATTTGTGTCATTGTCGTGCTGTCATTGTCGTGCTGTCATTCGTGTCATTGTCGTGCTTGACACGACAATCTATGTAAAAGGAGATTGTAAGACAATGACAACTATCTTTACAAATTCCATTTTCAAATAAAACGAATGTTTGTATAATTAAAATATGCGCAAGACAAAAATTATTTGTACTATTGGACCAGCAAGTGAAACAAAAGAAGTTTTAACTGCAATGTGTAAAGCAGGAATGAATGTTGCCCGCTTAAATTTTTCGCATGGAACACACGAAGATCACCTAAAAAAAATCAATTTACTAAAAGAAGTCCGCAACGAATTAAAAATTCCGCTTGCAATTATGTTAGACACAAAAGGACCGGAATTTAGAATTGGAACTTTTAAAAATCATAAAATTACCGTAAAAGAAGGAAATACTTTTACTTTTACAACAGACGAAATAGAAGGCGATGAAACTTGCGTTTCTGTAAACTACAAAGGTTTTGCAGACGACTTAAAAGTTGGCGACCAAATTCTTGTAAATAACGGACTTGTAACTTTTGAAGTTACCGATGTTCAAGGTCATAATGTAATTACAAAAGTAAAAACTGGTGGCGACCTTTCTGACAAAAAAAGTATGAATTTTCCGGGCAAACTTTTAAATAACGAATTTTTAAGTGAACAAGATAAAAGCGATTTACTTTTTGGAATTGAAAACGATGTTGATTTTGTTGCTGCATCTTTTGTTTCTACCAAAAAAGACGCTTTATTAATGCGCGAGTTTTTAAATGCTAACGGCGGAAAAGATATTGATATTATTGCAAAAATAGAAAATCGTGCTGGCGTAGAAAACATAGAAGAAATTTCTTCTGTTGTAGATGGAATTATGGTTGCCCGCGGAGATTTAGGTGTAGAAATTCCTTTTATGGAAGTTCCAGTTGTTCAAAAAGAAATAGAACAAAAATGTCGCTTGCTTGGAAAACGCGTAATAATTGCAACCGAAATGCTAGAATCAATGATTACAAATATTCGTCCTACGCGTGCAGAAATTTCTGATGTTGCAAACGCAGTTTACGATGGAGCGTCTGCAATTATGCTTTCTGGTGAAAGTGCTGCAGGAAAATATCCAGTAGAAGCCGTAAAAACAATGTCCGAAGTTGCAGAATATACAGAAAATCATATTGATTATAAAAAACGTTTTCGCGACACAGATTTTATAAACAGAAATATTTTGGATGCAATTTCTCATTCAACGTGTCAAATGGCAATAGAAGTTGGTGCAAAATGTATTGTTGTAAATTCTTTAAGTGGACTTACTGCACGAATGGTTAGCCGATTTCGCGCTCCTGTTCAAATTATTGGTTCTACAACTTCAGAAAAAGTTTACAGAAAACTTGCACTTTCTTGGGGCGTAATTCCAATTCTTTGCGAAACTTACGATTCTTTGGAAGTTCTTTTCTTTTATGCAATTCAGCGCGCCGTAAAAATTTTAAACTTAAAAGTTGGCGATAATGTTGTTTTAACTGGCGGACAAATTGATTCCAAAAGCGGAAACACAAATATGATAAAAGTTGAAACTGTTAGGCGAATTTATAAATAGTCAAAAAATCTGGAGCAGAAATGAAACAATATATTTTAGACGCTTTTACAGACAAACTTTTTCATGGAAATCAAGCGGCGGTTTGCATTATGACTTCTTGGATTAGCGACGATCTTATGCAAAATATTGCAAAAGAAAACAATTTTTCCGAAACCGCATTCTGCGTAAAAAATCCAGATAATTCTTATAAACTTCGCTGGTTTACGCCTGGCGGAGAAATTGATTTTTGCGGACACGCAACTCTTGGGACATCGTTTGTGCTTTTTAATTTTTACGAAAAAAATGCAAACAAAATTACATTTAGAACAAAAAGTGGCGATTTTTTTGCGAAAAAAAACGGTGATTTTATAGAAATTGATTTTCCTGCCTATAAGTTTACAGAAATTCCTGTTTCGGAAAAAATGACAGAAGCGTTTGGAAAAAAGCCAAGCAAAGCATTTTACGACAGAGATTTGCTTTTAGTTTACGATGATGAAGATTTTATTCGCAATGTTTCGCCGGATTTAGAAAAAGTAAAGCAATTTGACTTTTCTATTGTTGGAATTACTGCTCCCGCAAAAGAATACGACTGCGTTTCGCGAGTTTTTGCACCAAAAATAAAAATTAACGAAGATCCAGTTACTGGTTCAACGCATTGTATGATTGCACCTTATTGGGCAAACCGACTAAAAAAAAGCGAAATAAAAGCGTTCCAAGCGTCAAGTCGCGGTGGCGAACTTTTGTGCAAAGTTGGCGAAGAACGCGTTATAATTCTAGGAAAAGCCGTTTTGTTTTCTGTTTGCGAATTGAATATAAAATAGCGTTTTATTCGCTTTTTAAATAATCGTCTAGCGTATCTAAAAGAGTTCCAACGTTTTCGCGCAGTTGCTTCATTAAGTTTTGCGTGCGTTTTGTGTCGTACGAAATATTTGTCTTTGGCGGAAGCAAAAGTTCGTAAGGTTCAACTTCTAAAGCGTCAGAAAGCATAACTAAAGTTTCCAGCGAGCCGGCTCTTCTTCCAGTTTCTAAGTCGCTTATATATTTTTCACTAAGTCCAACTTTTTCTGCAAGTTTATCTTGTTTTATTCCTTTTTCTATTCTTTTTGCTTTTATGTTTTCCGCGTAAATCTCTTTAAATTCTTCAAAGTCCATTTTGTCCTCTTTAAAACACGTTTTATTAAAGAGGCAAAGTGAACTTTTTTATAACAGTCTTAAAATTATAATAAAGTGTCTTAAAGTTATTTTATTCTAATTATCAGCCGTATTTATTCCGACAATAAGAATGATTATTCCGACTTTTAGGCGGATTTTATTTTTATTACGAGG
>CAZJOU010000124.1:0-6100 GCA_964547685.1 uncultured Treponema sp.
TATTTTTCCAAAATTTTTTCCACATATTCGTAAGCCTCTGCCCAGCGTGCGTTTGGTTTGTAATTAAAAAGTTCTTTTGGAAGAATTATTACGTTTGCTTTTTTTACGGCACGTAAACTTTTCCAAGCGGCGTTTGATTCAAACGATTTGTAAAATGTTTCTTGTGCTTTTTTGTCGCTTCCTTGCGTTGTTACAAAAATATAATCTGGATTTGCGGCAAGAATTGCTTCGATATTAAGTTCGTTTAGCGCGTTTTTGTCATTCACAATTGAAGTAAGTCCGAGATTTTCAAAAATTTCGTTTCCAAAGTGATTTTTTAGAACTTTGTTCTTTGTTGGCGAAACTCGCATAAACAAAAATGTTTTGCTATTTGCATTTTTTGCGTTATTTGCCCTAGCCTTTTTAATGATTTCGTCAATTTGTGCCTTTACGTCCAAAACGTTTTTTTTAAACAAATCCGCACGTCCAGTTAGATTTGTAAAATCGCGCATTGAATTTTCGTAATCGTTAAAATTTTTTATGTCGCAAATGTACGTTTTTATTTTAAGTTCGCGTAAATTTGCGTCTATTTTTTTATGAACAGGAATGTCTTTTGTTAAAATTACCAAATCTGGATTTAGCGAAACGATTGCTTCGATATTTGTTGTTGTAAGCGTTCCAACGGAAATTGCATTTTCTGCGCCAGGCAAATTAAGCGCGTCATCAGTTGTGCCAGAAAGTTCGCCGCCCGCTAAAGTCCACATTTGTGCAACAGATTTAGAAAGCGCAACAACAGATTTTGGTGAAGTTTGAGAAGTTGGCGATGTGGCAAAAATGCTTGTAGTTAGGAAGAAAAATAAAAGTAACGCGGTCATTCCGAACTTGATAGCCTTACGGCAACCTTCGGTGCGGAATCTACTTGTAGACCCTGAATCAAGTTCAGGGTGACGATGATGCAATTTAAAATGACGGCGACATGTCATTGTCGGGCTTGACCCGACAATCCACTTTTTAAAAGAGATTACCGTGTCAAGCACGGTAATGACAAGTTTGTTAAGTACGGTAATGACAATTTTAGATATTTGTTTCATTCAAGTATGATTCCTTAAATTCTGCATACTTGCTTAATGGCGCAAAATGTTTTTCCACATTGATTCCGTTTTTGGTTAGCGTTTGGCAAAAACTTTCGTCGCTATCGTTCGGTTCGATTTCGCCAAAAATGTCGTGTTCAACGTGATGTCCAAGATTTATTAAAAGCGGAAAAACGCTTATTTCGCTAATCTTAGACTTTTTAATTCGCGCCAGAAAATCGTTTACATTGCCTTTTCCTGTTAGGAGCGCGACATAAACATTTTCGTAGCCTAAAGAATGCAAAATGTCTTCAAAATCAAAATATTCTTGATTTTGGCTTTGCGGTAAACCGTGGCCAACAAAAACATAAGTTTTAGAAGACTTAAAACCAACTTCTTTTGCTAGAATTTGCGCCAACTTTTTAGCAGATTTTCTTTCTGCAAGAATTGGCAAAGCAAACTTAATTTTCTTAAAACGAGGCACATTTTGTTTTTCGTTAAACGCAAGAACTCGCCTTTTAAGTTCGCTCATTTCAAATCCGTTGGACATAAGAAGCGGCTTTACAAGGATTTCATCAACACCTGATGCCAACAATTTAGATAACTCTTCTTCAAGATTTTTTCCGTTTCTTGAATTAATAAGAGCGTAATCTGCAATAAAAATATGTTTTGCCATATTTGTTAAAGATAATATAAAAATAAAAACCTACTATGTCAATAGGAAAATAGAAAATATTATATTAAAAACATTCTTAAAATGTCTACTTTTTTATACGATTCTTTTTCTCAATAACTTTTCTCTTCTTGAAAAATTAAAAACATTTAAATAAACTAAAAGTTATTGAAGCGTGCCGAAACAACCTTAAAAACATCTAAGCAAAGGTCATTTCGAGAACCTCAATGACCATATAAGTTTTATGACTACGCAAAAAAAACAGAATCTTATTTCGATTATTCTTTTTGTAACGCTTGTGTTGCTTTCGTTCTTGTCGCTTTTCGTTGGCGTTGTTGATATTTCTGTAAAAAGTCTTTTTGACAAGTCTAATCCGAATCTTGCTTCGCTTTGGAATGTGTTTTTTGCAAGCCGAATTCCGCGCCTTTTAGCAATTTTGTGCACAGGAACTGGAATGAGCGTTGCTGGCTTGATTATGCAGCAACTTTGTTCAAACAAGTTTGTTTCGCCAACAACCGGAGCTACAATCAGTTCCGCTCAAATGGGAATTTTGATTGCGCTTGTTTTTATTCCTTCTTCTACTTTGTGGAGCCGCGCAATTTTCGCATTCATCTTTGCAATTTTAGGCACTTGGATTTTTGTGTGGTTCATTCTTAAAGTTAAGTTCAAAGATCCTGTTATGGTTCCGCTTATTGGAATTATGTTCGGAAACATTGTTAGCGGTCTTACTTCGTTTATTGCCTACAAATTTGATATGACGCAGTCGCTTTCTAGCTGGCTAACCGGACATTTTTCTAGTGTAATTCGCGGTCGTTACGAAATTGTGTATCTTGTTGTTCCGCTTGTAATCATTAGTTTTATTTACGCAAATCATTTTAACATTGTTGGAATGGGAAAAAATTTTTCTAAAAATCTTGGCGTAAACTACAACTTTGTGCTTTTTTCTGGCCTTACAATTTCCGCAATGATAACCGCTTCAATAATCGTTGTTGTTGGTTCAATTTCGTACATTGGGCTGATTATTCCAAATCTTGTTGCGCTTTACAAAGGCGACAACATTCGCGGAACTCTTTTAGACAACGCGCTTTGCGGTTCAATCTTTGTTTTAATTTGCGATATGCTTAGCCGTCTTGTTATTTGGCCGTTTGAACTTCCAATTGAACTTTTAATTGGAATTATCGGAAGCATTGTGTTTATTGGTTTGCTTTTCTTGCGCCTAAAACGAGGAGGAAGAAGATAAAAGCCGCCTAAACATAGCGTCGGTTTTTATCTTGTCAAGTTTGCGTTGCAAACTTGATTATTTACAGCGTTTCTTCATTTCATTACAGAAACGCTTAAAAAGTCACTCGAAAGTTGAAACTTTCTTCTTGACTTTTTATGGAGGAAGAAGATGAAAAACAATGCAATCAAGCAAAAAGATGTCATTGTCGGGCTTGACCCGACAATCTCTAATAAAGAGATTCCCGCATCAAGTGCGGGAATGACACGCTTTTCCACTCCTCGCAATGACGTTCAACTTACCGCATTGCATCGCGTTTCCACTGCAAAAAAACTTGCAGCCCTTTCTCTTCTTTCGTTGATTGCCCTTGTTTTGTATATGACGATTGGCGTAAAGTTCGGAAACGAAAAACTTGTCGCCTACGCAATGAAAGTTCGAACTCCAAAACTTATTGCAATGATTATTGTTGCGTTTGCAATCGGCGGAGCGTCTATCGTTTTTCAGTCGATTATTAACAATACGATTGTAACGCCGTGCCTTTTAGGAATGAACGCACTTTACACGCTGATTCATACATTTGTTGTTTTTATTTTTGGCGTTGGAAGCGTGCTTGTAACAAATCCTAACCTAGCCTTTTTGGTTGACGCAATTTTAATGGGAATTACGGCAACTTTTATTTACAGTTATTTGTTCAAAAAAACCGGAAACAATGTTCTGTACGTTTTGTTGATTGGAACAGTTTTAACTTCGCTATTCGGTTCGCTACAAACAACAATGACGCGCATTATGGACCCGAACAATTACCAAACTTTGCTTGCTACTCTTGTGGCAAGTTTTAGCCACGTAAATTCGCAAATTATTATTGCAAGCGTTATTTTGCTTGCGATTATTATTTTTGTTTTGCGAAAAGATTTAGCGTTGCTAGACGTAATTACGCTTGGAAAAGACCAAGCAATAAATCTTGGTGTTGACTACGACCGCACAGTTCGCAGACTTTTGCTTGGCGTAACACTTTGCATTGCAGTTGCAACCGCGCTTGTAGGTCCGCTTAGTTTTATGGGCTTGATTGTTGCAAACTTAGCGCGCCAGCTTTTTAGAACGTACAAACATTCAGTTTTAATAAGCGGTTCTGCACTTTTTGGAATAATTATTCTTGTTGGTGGCCAGTTGATTGTGGAACAAGTTTTTGTTTACCAAATTCCAATCAGCGTTTTTATAACAGTTGCTGGCGGAATATACTTTTTATATTTAATTTTGACACAGAAATAAGTATTTTGAGGAAAAAATGACAATAAAAAATCTTTGCAAAAAATATGGCAAGCGAGTTGTTGTTGATAACGTTAGTTTTGAAATTCCAGAAGGAAAAGTGCTTTCGCTTATTGGTCCAAACGGAGCGGGAAAATCTACGCTTATGGGAATGATAAGTCGATTAATTCCGCGTGATTCTGGCGAAGTTCTGCTTGGCGGAAAAGATTTAAAAGACTGGAAAAGCAAGGAACTTTCAAAGCATTTGGCAATTTTAACGCAGTCGAACAATATCAATATGAAACTTACGGTTCGCGAACTTATAAACTTTGGGCGATTTCCGTATTCGGGAAGTCATCTTACCGAAGAAGACAATAAAATTGTAGACCGCGCAATTGATTATATGGAACTTGGCGAAATGCAGGAAAAGTTTATAGATGAACTTTCCGGCGGACAAAGACAGCGCGCGTATATTGCAATGGTAATTGCGCAGGACACAGATTACGTTTTGCTAGACGAACCTACAAACAATCTTGATATTTACCACGCAAGCGCAATGATGAAAATGGTACGAAAACTTTGCGACGAACTTGGCAAAACTGTTGTGCTTGTTCTGCACGAAATTAATTACGCAGCATTTTATTCAGATTATATTTGTGCGCTTTCTGACGGAAAAATAAAACACTTTGGCACAGTTAGCGAAGTTATGACAAAAGAAAATCTTTCGGAACTGTACCGCGTAAACTTTGAAATAATGAATGTGGGCGGAAAACCACTTTCTATATATTATTAAAAAGGCGATTGTTTATTAAGAATGAATGATGATTGAGCCTGTCGAAATCACCTAAGTAGCTTTTGCTATTTGTGGTTTCGACGTCGCTCAACCACCTAATTATTAGGAGTCATTATATGAAAAAATTATTAAGTGTTGTCGCTTTGGCGGCAGTTTTGTTTGGTGCGGTTGGATGCAAAAAATCCAACTCTGCAAATGGTTCTAGTGCAAATGCAAAAACTGTAAGCATTACGTCTATTAACGAAAGCGGCGAAAAAGTTCAGGTTGCAGTTCCTGCAAATGCACAAAGAGTTGTTGTTCTTGACCTTGCGGCTTTGGATATTCTTGACAATCTTGGTCTTGGCGACAAAGTTGTTGGAACAGTTAACACAAATATTGACTACTTAAAAAAGTACGTAGACAACAAAAACATTGTTAATTGCGGAACAGTAAAAGAAGTTGATTTTGAAAAAATCCTTGGAACAAATCCGGACGTAATTTTTGCAGGCGGAAGATTGCAGAAAATCTATAATCAACTTGCGGAACTTGCGCCAACAGTTATTCAGCCGTTTTTTGGCGGAACAACAGGATTGTATGAAACTATTGTAGAAAACACAAAAGAACTTGCTTCTGTTTGGGGAAAAGAAGACCAAGTAGAAAAACTTACAGCGGATTTTGCAACTCGCATTGACGCATTAAAGAAAGTTGGCGACGGAAAAACCGCAATCGTTGCGCTTTGCACAAACGGCGGATTCAACGTTTTAGGAAACAACACTCGCTGTTCAATTATTGGAAACGAACTTGGCTTTAAAAACGTTGGAATTGATTATGCTGAAACACACGGACGCGGAAGCAAAGCATCTGCAGAATCGCAGCACGGAAACGAAGTTTCGTTCGAATTCGTAGTTCAGGAAAATCCAGATTACATTTTCGTTCTTGACCGCGACAGCGCAATTGGTGCAAAAGGCGCAAAACTTGCAAAAGACATTTTGAACAACGAACTTGTAAATTCAACAGACGCAGCAAAAAATGGAAACGTTGTAATTTTTGCGCATCCAGAAGTTTGGTACACAGCAGAAGGCGGCGTTACAGCATTCGATGTTATGCTAAAAGATTTGGAAGAACGATTGCTTAAGTAAAAT
>CAZJOU010000125.1:0-6094 GCA_964547685.1 uncultured Treponema sp.
CCAAAAACTATAGATTCTGAAATTTGTTCTATTTTGAAATTTGCGTTTTATTGTTATAGCAAAAATTTAAAATTGCCATAGAAATAATTATTACGTAACCAAGCAAACTTAATAAATCTGGTTTTTGACCAAAAACAATAAAACCTAAACTTGCAGAAAAAATTACTTGGCAAAAATCAAAAATCGAAATTTTCGAAGCTGGCGCATGATAATATGCTGCTGTTATTGTAAATTGCCCTGCTGCCGCAGAAACGCCTGCAAGTAGCAAATAAATTGTTTGCTGCAAAGTCATTGGTGCAAAGTGCAAAATCATATATGGAACTGCGGCAAGACTAGAAACTGCGCTAAAAAACAAAATAACTATTTGTCCAGAACATTTTTGCGAACTTAGTTTCCTTACACAAGCATACGCAAAGCCTGCGCCAAATCCGCCTACAAGTCCCGCAAGCGATGGAAGCGTTTTTGTAAAATCAAAAGAAGGTTTTGCTACAAGCATAGAACCGCCAAACGCAACAAGAATTGCTAAGAACGGAATAAGTTTAATTTTTTCGCCAAGAAATAAAAAGCAAAAAATAACTGTGTAAAAAGGCGACATTTTATTTAAAATGCTTGCATCTGCTAAAATTAAATGGTCAACTGCATAAAAATTTCCAAAAATTCCTAAAGTTCCACCTAAAGAACGCAAAACTAAAAAAAGCCAACTTTCTTTTGGAACTTTGTACTGTTCAATTCCGTTTTTAATAATTCCAATAATTACGCTTACTAAAGTAATTACAAACGCAATAGAGTTTCTAAAAAACGTTTTTTGAATAAAAGGAACATTTCCGCTTAAATGCACAAACATTGCCATTAAGGCAAAACTAAATGCAGAAAGCAGAATGTAAAAAACTCCTTTTAGATAATTTTTATCAATTTCCATATAGGATATTCGATTTTAATTGCTTCGTTTTCCAAAAAGACGCAACAAAGAAAGAAAAATGTTTATAAAATCAAGGTAAAGTTCTAGCGCACCAATAATTGATGCTTTTTTAAATACATCTGTGTCTTGTGCGTGTTCGCTTGCCTTTAGCATTTTTTGTGCATCGTAAGCAGAAAGTCCTGTAAAAAGCACAACAGTAATAATAGAAAGAATCATATCAAAAGTGTTAGAACGTAAAAACAAGTTTATTAGCGAAGCTATTACAATTCCTATTAAAGCCATAAAAAAGTAGCGACCAAAAGAAAGAATGTTCTGCTTAGTAAAAGTTCCATAAATAGCCATAATTGCAAACATTGCTGCACTTACTGCAAAAATAGAAAAAATCGAAGTATTTGTGTAAGCAATAAAAATGCTAGATAAAGTCATTCCGTTTAATGCGGAATAAATTAAAAACGCAACGCTTGCGCCAGTAACGCTAATTTTTCTTATAGAAGCAGAAAGCCACCAAACAAGAACAATTTCTGCAATAGCAAGAATTGGAATTCCTATTTTATAAAAATTAAATGCTTGTTCAGGTTGCAATGCTGTAAAATAAAGTGCAGTTGCATATGCTACAATTCCGCTTATAACCAAAGCTAAAGCCATCCAGCCATAAGTTCGTGCTAAAAATTTGTTCTGTTCTTTTACAAAAGTAACTTCTGTTGAATTGGAATTTGTCATAAATCCTCCATCGTTGTATTATAATAATATAACAAATTTATTAAATAAAGGACACAAAAAAATGGCTAATATTCAAGATTATATTGCTTGGCGCGGTGACCTTTCGTTTTTGCAAGCACCTTTTACAAGGGTAGACGCTTTAATTCTTTGTCAAATTTCTTATTTAAATTTTGATGGACTTTTAAATGATTCAGATTTTTCTTCTTACATAAAATTATCTGAACTTGCAGAAAATTTTAAAAATGCGCCAGACTTTAAGAAAAGAGAACAAGTTGGCGTTTTAATTAATAAAAAAACTGCGCCATTTTTTTTGGAAATGGCAAAAACAGAGCGATTTAAGGACGTTCTTATAACTGGATATTGTTCTAAAATAGATTTATCTATAGAAGAACAATTTGCCGCTGCTTCGTACAAACTTTCTGATGGAACGAATTTTATTTGTTTTCGCGGAACAGATGACACAATTGTTGGCTGGAAAGAAGATTTTAATCTTGCAATAGAAGAAGAAGTTCCAGCGCAAAAAGATGCCGTTGAATATTTACAAAAGGCTGCAAAAAATTTGCGCGGAAATTTAAGAATTGGTGGTCATTCTAAAGGCGGAAATTTGGCAATTTATGCAAGTTCAAAAGCAGATAAAAAAATCTTAAAAAGAATAATTGCAATTTATAATAACGACGGTCCGGGATTTTCGAAAGAAAAAGTAAATTCGACTGAATTTTTAAGATTGGAAGATAAACTTGATTCTTGTTATCCGCAATTTTCTATTGTTGGAATGCTTTTTCATCATATTGGAAAGCGAAGTTTTGTAGAAAGCGACGAAACTGGCGTTATGCAACACGATCCATTTTCTTGGCACATAAAAGGAAAAGATTTTGTGCTTTTGGAAAATAATGATTATGGAAGCAAATTTTTTCACGACACTTTTAACGAATGGATTAGTAATCTTGAACCAAAACAAAGAGAAGTATTTATAGATTCGCTTTTTAAGATAATTGAATCTACAGATGCAAAAACTAATTCTGAATTGGAAGCAAATTTTGCAAAAAATTCTGTAAAGATTTTAAAAGCAATTAACAAACTTGACCCAGAAATGCGAAAAGTTTGCAACAAAACTATTGCAGAATTATTTAAAACTGGACATTCAAAACTTACAAAAGTTGACAGTTTTTTTAAGCGAAGTTTTGAAAAATCAACAGAACAAACAAAAGAAGTTGTAAAAAAAATAAAATCTAAATTTGAACAAAAGTAGGGGTTTTAGGGGATTTTCCCCTAGGCGAATGGGGTAGCGAGAACCGAAGGTTTGAGCGAGGGGCAAGGCTTTGCCCCCTTAAAAGTTGACAACGCTAAAAACGTGTTTAATAATATAAAAAGAGGAAAAAAAATGTTAATGGAAAACACAACAATTATTAATGAATCTCCTGTGGGCAGACATTTGGAACAAATTTCTGAATCTACGCCTTCTGAATATCTTATGTTTAATAAGAAAAAAATTGAACTTGTTGCAAAAATTACAATTGGGCGCGAATACGACAATGATGTTGTTGTAGATAATAAACTTGCAAGTCGACATCATGCGGTAATTCAAAAAATTAGAGACGCTTATTTTATAAAAGACGAAAAAAGTACAAATGGAACTTTTGTAAACGGAAAACGAATTCCAGAAGATAAATATTTTCGCTTGAATAAAGGCGATAAAATTACAATTGGAACAATGAATCTTGTAATTTCTTAAAATTGCAAATTTAATAGGTTTAACTTTTGAGCGAAAAATTAAAATCTTTTTTGGAAGACATTTCGTTTTCCACTAAATTGCCAGAACACGACTATCTTTTTACGCTTTCTGACGGCGCGGCTTCTACATTAGAAACAGAAGTTTGCGCTTACCGTCCTGCAGCAGATTTTAACAATCTTGGCGGACTTGTTGATTTTGTAAATTCTGGAAACGAAAAACTTCCTCTTATTATTGTTCCAGATTTACACGCTAGATCTTATTTTGTGCGAAACATTTTAAACTTTAAGCTTCCTATTGATTTTTGCTGTTCTTTTGTAAATGGCGTGCCAAATCAAATTTCTGTGTATCAAGCACTAGAAGAAGATAAAGTTCGCATTGTTTTTGTTGGCGATTTGTTACATTCCGAACTTCGCGGTAGGTTAAGATGGCTACAAGCGTTAGACGAATTTTCTATGGGAATTTACAACGGAAAAGCAATGACTGAAGAAATGATAGAAGGACTAACGCTTCTTTGCATGGTAATGGAACTAAAAACTGCTTTTCCGGCAAATGTTCATATTTTAAAAGGAAACCACGAAAATATTATGAATGTACGCTCTCCGGGCGACTATCCGTTTAGAAAGTTTGCAAACGAAGGCGAAATGGTAAAAGAGTTTATGGCGCAAGTTTACGGCGACGACGTTCTTATGGTAATTTCTTGCTTTGAAAAAAGTTTACCGCTTGTTGCCACTTTTCCAGATTGTGTTATAAGCCATGCAGAACCAAAAAGAGCGTTTTCTAAAAAAGAAATTATAAACGGACTAAATTCTGATGAAGTTATTTTGGGGCTTACTTGGACAGAAAATAATGCTGCAGAAGAGGGAAGTGTAAAAAAAATGCTTAATGAACTTACAAATAATCCTTTTGCGCTTTATTTTGGTGGGCACAGACCAATTCAAGGAAATTACGCATTGCGTCAAAATGGAAAATATGTTCAAATTCATAATCCAGACAGGCAAAATATAACGCTTATATACAAAGATAAGCCAATTGATTTAGAACACGATATTTTGTCTGTTGGCGAATAATTTTGTGTTGATTTTTATTACTTTGGGGGAAATATGGCAGAAGCGTTTCCAGAATCAATAGGAAAATACAAAATAGAAGGAATTATTGCAAAAGGCGGAATGGGCGTTGTTTACCGTTCAACGCACCCAACCTTAAAGCGTCCTGTTATAATTAAAAAACTTACTGCAAAAAAGAATTCCACAAATATAAAACGCTTTATTCAAGAAGCAAAAATTTTAGGCGAATTGCAAAATCCGAATATTGTTAATTTTTACGATATTTTTACAGAAGGAAACGCTTATTATATTGTAGAAGAATTTGTTGACGGAATGGCAGTTGATAAAATTTTACAAAAACAAACTTCGCTAAGTCCGCAAATTGCGCTTTTAATAATTCAAGACGCTTGTTATGGACTAAAATTTGCGCATACAAAAAATATTGTTCATCGCGACATAAAGCCAGGAAATATTCTTATTTCTAAACGAGCAGAAGTTAAAATTACAGATTTTGGAATTGCCTCTGAATCTTCTGGCGAAGACACTTTAACTCAAAGTGGAGTTGCGCTTGGAACGCCAGCATATATGCCACCGGAACAATTTGAAGATAGCGCAAAAGTAGATTGTCGCGCCGACATTTACGCACTTGGCGTTATGCTTTACGAAATGGTTACAGGAACAAAACCGTACCCAACAACGCTAACAATAGAAACATTAAACACAATAAAAAAAGGAAAATATATTTCTCCGCGCAAAATTGACAAAAAAATTCCGCGATTTGTTTGTCATTTAATTCGCAAAATGCTTAAACCAAAGGCTAAAAACCGCTATCAGTCAACTTTGCCAATTATTAAGCGAATAAAAAAATATTTAAAACATTACGATGTTCATTCTATTCGAGTGCAACTTGCAAAAATTGTTCTTTCTAAAAATGTTTTAAAAGAAATTGAATATGTTCCAAAAGATAGAAAACGAAAACAAGTTTTAGCGGTTGTTTTTGCTTGCATTGCATTTTGTGCACTTTGCGTTTATGCTTGGTTTCAAGGCTTTTTTTATGCAACAATTTTAAGAAGCATTTATACGCCAGTTTCTGTAGAAATGAAAATGCCAGCTACAAGCACTTCTGGCTCTGACCTTCCTGTGCGCGCTTTCTTTTTTGAAAACGATGGAAACGAAATTCCAGAAATAATGAATACACGACGCGTTTTAACGCAAGTTTCTGAAAAAAAATATCCAGAAGAAAAAAATGCAAAAAACCGAACATTTACAACAAAAACAGTTTTTCTTCCGCATGGAAATTACAGAATAAAAGTTGTTGCAGGACCTTACGTTTGGTGGAAATCTTTTAATGTAGAAAAGAAAAAAGTTATGATTCAGGCGGATTTCTTAAAAAATATGCGCCGAAATATTTCTGTTCACCCAAATGCCTACGACGCAAAAACTGGAAAAGAAATTACAAATAAAACTAATTTTACAGTTCTTTACAATAAAAGTTGGATTCCGCTTTCTGAAATTCCAACCGAAAAGTTAATTTCTGGAAATGTTTGGAAGTTTAAGGCAGAATGTGAAGGTTATAATCCAGAAATATTTTCGCTTAGATTAGAATGGTTGCAGGACGTTTTGTACATTTCCGCAAATTTGGAACCTTCGACTAAGTAGCCTAAATGTCGAGTTTTAATG
>CAZJOU010000126.1:0-4557 GCA_964547685.1 uncultured Treponema sp.
TTAGCGAAGCCGGCTTTGAATTAAAAACCGCGCACCACAACTTAGGAAGTAATGCTTATTCGCTACTTGTGTTCAGGAAAAAGTAACTAATAATTAATAATTTATAATGCTGAATGAATAATTTGTCGTTTTTGCAAAATGAACAATTTGTCATTCTGAATTTATTTCAGAATCTAAATAAAGTAGATTCCGCATATAAATTCGCAAAAAGCAATAAAGTTCAAAACTTCATAAAACTTACCGCATTGCCGATTACGCATTATAAATTATGAATTATACATTATAAATTATGAACGAATTATTTATCTCAAACTTAAAAATATGGAAATCCTCACCTGAAAATCCTAAGGAAAAGCCAAAGTTGGAATTTGCCGACCCGCTTTTTAAAAGACGATTAAGCCAAATTACGCGAATGACAATTCAAGTTGTTCACGATTTAATAGAAGAAGTTCCACAAGCAAAAGATTTTAAGCAAGTTTTTGTTTCGTTTCGTGGCGAAATTGAACGCGAATTTACAATCAACAAAGGAATTATAGAAGATTCAGAAATTCTTCCTGCTGGATTCAGTCTTTCCGTGTTCAACACTCCAATTGCTGCCGCTTCTTTGTGCCTAAAACTAAAAGCCGGATATTCGGTAATTTATCCTTCTAAACAAGATTTTTCCGCTGCATTTTTAAGTGCCGCTTCTACAATACTTTCAGGTAGTGAACAAAATATAATTTTCGTTTATGCTGATGAATATGTTCCAGATGTTTACGGTTCTTTGCAACCAAAAGACAATTTTGGAACTGCGTTTGCTTGCATTTTAAGTGCAGAAAAATCAAACGGATTTGATTCAAGAAAGATTGACGCCGGAAAAATCCGTGAAATCGGCGACTTGATGAATCTGTAAAGTGAATTTTTAATCAGAGGAAATATATGACAAAAGAAGAACTCGATGCGCGTTACAATCACAGGGAACTTCCTCGTGTAAAATGGTACCGCTATCCGCTTTATCTTTATCAGATGCTTTCTAAGCATTTTTGCTATTTGTTTTTCGGGACAGGAAGCGTGATTCTTGCGCTTCTTGTTTTTCCTTGGATTCGTGTTTTTGTGCATCCGAAAGAAAAGTTCCAGATTGCAGCGCGGAAATTTGTTTCGGCCTCGTTCAGAATGTTTTCAAATGTCATGCGCGGGCTTGGCGTTTTAAAGCTTGAATTCGAGGACAAAAAGGCGTGGCGAAATATTCACGGAAAAATAATAATCGCAAATCATCCTTCGATTCTTGATTTTGTTTTCATAATGTCGCAGGTCCCGAACGCGAACTGTATTGTCCGCGGCGGACTTGCAAAAACAGTTCTTGCTGGCGTTATAAGACAATGTTACATCGTAAATACGCTTGATTTTTCAGAACTTTGCCGTCTTTGCAAACAGACAATCGACGAAGGAAACAATGTTATAATTTTTCCGGAAGGAACAAGAACTCCGCGGCACGGAAAAAATCCTTTCAAGAAAGGCGCGGCGCGAATCGCGTATTATTCAAAATGCGACGTTCAGCCTGTTCTTGTCGGCGGAAACGATAAATACGGACTTGGAAAGCACGACCCTTGGTTTTCATACAACCACGAAGAGACTTACGTCTATCATTTCAAGCTTCTTCCGGCAATAAAAATTTCTGATTATCTTGATTTGACCGAAACTATCGCCGCAAAACGGCTTACGGACAAAATGGAGGAAGTCTTGTCTTCTGCAGTCGATTCAAACGATTCGGAATACAAGACAAACCGCGACATCTCAAACCCTTGAAGAACGGAGAATAAAACGGAATCTCAATGTCTGCCCGTTTTGCATAATCCGATGCAAGATTCCGCTGATAAGTAGACATTTTTTATAATCTTCATTATTATAATGCGATATTATTAAAGGGAATCGCCTTATGGACGAATTAAAAAAAGAAATCAAAGAAACGATAATTCAAACATTGCAGCTTGAGGATATTAAGCCCGAAAACATTGTCGATTCCGAGCCGCTTTTCGGAGAAGGCTTGGGGCTGGATTCGATTGACGCTCTTGAACTCGGCGTCGGATTAAAGAAAAAATTCGGAGTTAAATTTTCTTCGGAAAGCAAAGAAAACGAAAAGCATTTTGCATCTGTTGATGCGTTAGCTGAATATATTAGCCAAGCGAGAGGTTAAACAAATGTCAAAAGACGAAATTTTCAACAAACTCAAGGAAATTCTTGTTTCTGAATTCGAAATCGAAGAGTCAGATGTCACTCCAGAAGCGACATTGTTCGATGATTTGGAACTTGATTCAATCGATTCAATTGACTTGATTCAGAAAATGAAAGAATTTATGCCGGCGGACACAAAACTTGATCCTGCAATCTTCAAGACTGTAAAGAATGTTCAGGATGTTGTAGACGCTCTTGTTCCTTACATGGCATAAATGAAAAGGTTCTTAAAAGTTCTTTTTTATGTCATAGCGGCGGTTTATCCGATTCTGGTTTTTACAATGCTTGTTGTGTTGCATCTGCCGGTTCGGATTTTATCGCTGTGCGTTGTTGTTCTTGCGGGTGCGTTTTTTATCAGCGCGACCCGAAGAGCAAAATCTGATAAAGATTCAGAAAAGAAAGCGCTGGATTGGCGTCCGATTGTCAGTTCCGCGCTTTTTTTAATTGCCGGCGTACTTTGTTTTGTCTTTAATTCAGATACATTCTTGAAATTATATTCGGTTGCAATCAGTGCTTCTCTTCTTTGCGTTTTTGGGCAAACTTTGTTTTTCAAACCAAATATGGCATTTCGCTTTTCAACAATGATGGACAAAAAAATAAAAGGTTCGCCTTATGAACAAGCCGTTAATGATTACTGCAAAAAAGTTACAATTGCTTGGTGCATTTTCTTTATTTTCAATGGAACGGTTGCAGGTTTTACGACGCTTTACAATTTTGGAAGTCCGGAACTCAACAGCAAAATTTGGTCGCTTTATAACGGCGGAATTTCTTACGTTCTTTTGGGTTTAATGTTTGCCGTTGAGTTGTTTATTAGAAAAAAGGTCGATAAAAAAATGATAAAACCGTATTCATTTACTAAATTCAAATCTGATTCAAGAAAAGATGACCACATTCTTTGCTACGAAGACACTTGGTCAAAAAAAGTTTACAAAACTTGGAAAGATTTTTTAATTGATTCTGCAAAAATGCGTGCATTTATTTCTAAAAAGTCCGAAGACGACTGGATTTTGCATTGCGAAGATTATTGGTATTTTTTGTGTACATTTGTGGCACTTCTTCAATGCAAAAAACGCATTTTGCTTACACAAAACATTTCTGAAAGTTACATAAAAGACATTCGTACAGAAAACTGCGGATTTTTAACTGACCAAAACGCTCAAAATTCAACTTCAATTCAAAAAATTATAGAAGATCCGCTTTTGCCGGAAGAAACTTATTATCGCGAAGTTCCAGAATTAAAAGCAGAAGAAACTCGCATTTTAATGTTCACTTCTGGTTCAACTGGAAAACCAAAAGCAGTTCCGCAACGAATGAAAGAATTTGAAGAAGACAACGCGTTCGTAATTTCTAAATGGGGAAAAGAATTTATGTCGCGCAAACTTGTTACAACGGTAAGTCAGCATCACATTTACGGATTTTTGTTTGGAATTAGCTTACCGTTTACGCTTGGCGTTCCGTTCCGCAGAAAGCGAATTGAATTTCCAGAAGAATTTGAAACTTTAACAGATGAAAAATACATAATTATTGCAACTCCAGCGTTCTTAAAACGAACTGTAGAAATAGAAGAAAAACTTCCGCTTAAACATACTTGGATTTTTACAAGTGGCGGCGCTTGTTCAGAAGAATTGGCAAAAAAAACAATAAAAGTTTTTGGTTTCTGTCCGCTGGAAGTTTACGGTTCAACAGAAACAAGCGGAATTGCTTATCGCCAGCAAACTAAAGACGGACTAAAGTTTACGCCTTTTGATAACGCAAAAATTTGGATTGGCGACGACGGTTGTTTACGCATTATTTCGCCTTATATAAAAGACCCAGAAGGTTTTGCAACTGCGGATTTAGCAGAAATTTACGATGACGGAACATTTTTGCTAAAAGGTCGCGCAGATTCTGTTGTAAAAATAGAAGAAAAGCGAATTAGCCTTCCGGAAGTGGAAAACCGCATTATGCAATCTGGACTTGTAGAAGACGTAAAAGTTGTTGCGCTTCAAAACGATGTTCGCCAATATTTAGCGGCGGCAATTGTTCTAAACGGCGAAGGAAAGAAAAAGTTTGCAAATACAGAAAAATATCTTATCAATAGATATTTTCACGATTATTTGCTACAGTTTTTTGAAAACGTTGTAATTCCTAAAAAGTGGCGATTCTTGGATTCCCTTCCAGTAGATGTTCAAGGAAAAAAGCACAAAGACGAAATAATAGCGTTGTTTCAAAGTGGAGAATAAAACTTCGCGGTCATTGAGCCTGTCGAAATGACTGTAAAATGTGGTTTCGATAAACTCAACCACCGCGTTTGGAGAATAAAATGGTAAACCTTCATAGCATAGAAAACGAAAAAGTTTTGGAAAA
>CAZJOU010000126.1:4657-6092 GCA_964547685.1 uncultured Treponema sp.
TGTCATTCCCGTGCTTGACACGGGAATCTCCATTCGAGAAATCATAATGAAATACGGATTTGTTGTTCCAGTTTATAATCACGGTGCTACTCTAGAAGAAGTCGTAAAGTCGCTTGTTTCGTACGATTTTCCGATTATCGTTGTTGATGACGGAAACGATGAAAAAAACAAGGCTTTTATTCGCGACGTAGAAAAAAATTACAATCTTGTAACTGTTGTTTGGCGCAAAAAAAATGGCGGAAAAGGCAAAGCAATGTGCGACGGCGTTTTAAAAGCGAACGAAATGGGACTTACACATATCTTTCAAATAGATTCCGACGGACAACACGACGCTTTACGAGTAAATCGATTTTTAGAACTTTCTAAAGAAAACCCAAACGATGTAATTTGTGGCTACCCAGAATATGACAAAAACGCTCCAGCAAAGCGCGTAAACGGCAGAAAAATTGCAAATTTTTGGGTTCACATTGTTTCTTGGGATTTTTCTATAAAAGACGCTTTAATTGGATTTAGAATTTATCCTGTGAAACCATATTTTGAATGTTTAAAACATCACGCAATTATAGATTCGCGAATGGGCTACGATATTGATATTTTAGTTCACTTATGCTGGAAAAATGTTAAAATAATATCAGAATCTGTAAAAGTAAGTTACCCAAAAGATGGCGTTTCTAATTTTAGAATGGTTCGCGACAATTTGCACATCGCTGGAACTTACACAAGACTTTGTGTTGGAATGATTTTTAGAATTCCTTTGCTAATTGCACATAAAATAAAACGAGGCAAAAGTGAAAAATAAAGAAAATCAATCTTCATCAGTTCAAAAATCAGAAGAACTTTTGCATTGGGCAGACGAAAAAGAAGTTATTAGTTCAAACAAGCCGCTTTTGTTTCTTTTTGCGTTAATGCGAAAACTTCCAAATTCTGTTGTATTCATTTTAATTTATCCGATTGCGTTTTTTTATTTTATTTTTTCAAAACGTGGCCGCGACGAATGTCGCCTTTATCAAAATCAACTTAAAACTTTTACAAATGGTCAAGTTCCAAAAAAAGTAAGCGCATTTAAGCAAATTCTTTCGTTTACTTTGTGCGTTATGGAAAAAATGGAAGGTTGGCTTGGAAATTATCATTATAATGAACTTGTTTTACACAATGATGATTTAAAAGCGTTGCAAAATCAACTGGAAGAAAAAAAAGGCGCACTTTTAATTGGTTCGCACTTAGGAAATATTGAACTTTTGCGAAGTCTTTCTAGTCGTGGCGAAGATGGCGTTACTCGCAAAGTTCCAGTTACAGCCGTTATGGAACTAAAATCTACAGAACAATTTAACAAAACTTTGCAAGAAGTAAATCCGCAAGTTGGATTTCAGGTAATAGATCCAGAAAATATTGCAATAAATACAATTGTTCAACTTCAGGAACAAATAGAAAATGG
>CAZJOU010000127.1:0-6077 GCA_964547685.1 uncultured Treponema sp.
ACGTCTGCCTTGACGATCAGGGGAAGCTCCTTCATCTCGCCCTCCTGCATACGGGCAAAGAGGTTATCGAGCGTGACTTTCTGCATCGCTCTTGCCGCGGCATCCTTCTGAGCCTGACGGCGCTGCTCCACGAGCTCACGCGCCATGCGCTCATCGGTGACCGCATTGAATTCATCACCAGGGGCGGGCACATCGGCAAGACCCGTGATCTCCACGGGGACAGACGGACCTGCGGTCTTGACCGTGCGACCCTTGTCGTTGGTCATCACGCGCACACGGCCGACAGCCGTACCAGCGATCACGATATCGCCCTGATTGAGCGTACCGTTCTGCACGAGCAGCGTCGCGACAGGACCACGATTCTTGTCGAGGCGTGCCTCGATGACGGTGCCCTTTGCGCGGCGGTTAGGATTTGCTTTCAGCTCCTGCACCTCAGCGGTGAGCAGGACCATTTCGAGCAGGTCATTCAGACCCATGCCCGTTTTCGCGGAAATGGGCACGATGATGGTATCGCCGCCCCATTCCTCGGGGATCAGGTCGTATTTCGTGAGCTGCTCCTTGATCTTATCGGGGTTTGCGGTGGGCTTATCCATCTTGTTGATCGCAACGATGATGGGCACTTCTGCCGCCTTTGCATGGTTGATGGATTCGATGGTCTGGGGCATGATGCCATCGTCCGCCGCGACGACAAGGATCGCGATATCGGTCGATTTTGCACCGCGCGCACGCATCGAAGTAAATGCCGCGTGGCCGGGGGTGTCGAGGAACGTGATCATCTGACCGTTCACATCGACGGTATACGCACCGATGTGCTGTGTGATGCCGCCAGCCTCGCCCGTAGTGACGGATGTCTTGCGGATCGCGTCGAGGGTCGAGGTCTTGCCGTGGTCAACGTGACCCATAACGACGACGACAGGTGCGCGGGTCTCAAGCTCCTCTGCGCTGTCCACGTGGTCGTCAATGATGCGCTCCTCGATGGTGACGGTGATCTCGCGCTCGACCTTGCAGCCAAGCTCCGTTGCCACGAATTCTGCGGTGTCGAAGTCGATGCTCTGGTTGATCGCGGCAATGACGCCGTTCTTCATCAGGCACTTAATGACCTCGCTTGCGGTCTTTTTCATTCGGGAAGCCAGCTCGCCGACGGTGATCTCATCGGGGATCTTCACGACGGTGGGTGCTTTGCGGGCGACTTCCATCTGCAAGCGGCGCAGCTTCTCCTGCTCCTCATTGCGGGACTTATTGCCCTTGAAATTGCCCTTTTGCTGCTTCTGCTGCTGCTTGCCCTTGCCGCCAATGCGCTGCTTGCCACCCTGATAGTTCTGCACACGCTCGGAGACGAGATTGTCCACATCTGCGAAGCGGTTGGCATTGACCTGCACCGCCGAGGTATCGACCACGCGGCGCTCGCGCTTGCGCTCAGGCTCTGCCGCCTTGGGCGCAGGCTGTGCGCTCTGCTGGGGGCGAGCATTTTGATTGTTATTATTCTGGGGAGCGGACTGGGGACGGGCATTTGCAGACTTTGCCTGCTGTGCCGCCTTGGGTGCTTCTGCCTTTGCCGCTTCCGACTTGGATGCCTCTGCCTTAGATGCGGTCGCCTTCACTGCGAACACCTGCTCCAGAGACTTGATCTGGTGATTCTGGGTCATATACTCAAACACCGAATTCAGCTCCTGATCGGTCAAAACCTGCGTATAGGACTTGGGCTTTTCACCGAACTTGCCAACGACCTCAGAGATCTCCTTCGGGGTCACGCCAAAATCCGCCGCGACCTCCTTCACTCGATACTTCACAAAACTCATACTATATAACGCACCTCCAAATTGCCGCAGGCTGTCCGATGCGCCCGCATTTGGCATTTGCCAACGCACGGACACGACCGCCTGCAATGGGTCAATTTACTTTTTCTTTCCTTTGCGAACATTGCGCATATGCGCTTTCTGCTCCGCCTGCCGTTTTTTCATGCGCTGTGCCTTTTCCGTCAGGACGGCGATCGCCTCGGCGTGCTTCTGCGGCTCACCGAGCGACTGCACGAGTGCGAGCGCGAGCGCCGCATCCGTGATGGCAGCAATGGCAAGGCTCGTGCGTCCGACGGCAATGCCAAGCTCCTCTTTTGAAAACGGCACACGCACGCACATCTGCTCCGTGCCTGCGACGAACGACTTTGCGCGCCGCCACGTGTGATCGGATGCATCGTTCGCAACGATCACAAGGTATCCCTTGCCCGCGCGGGTGATGTCGCCGACTGGCTCTTCGCCGAGCTCGGCACGCCCGCCCTTTCTGGCAAGGCTGAGATAATTGAGGGCCTTATCCATTCACGCCGCCCTCCATTTCCTTTTGCAGACGCGCATAGACCGCTTCGGGGATCTCTACCTCGAGGCTTCGCGCGAGGGAATTCGAGCGGATCGCCTTTTTCAGGCACTCGGCATTCGGGCAGATATACGCACCGCGTCCATTCATCTTGCCGCCAAAATCGAGGCTTACCTGCCCCTCGGGCGTGCGCACGACGCGGATCATTTCGCGCTTGCTTTTGCGTTCGCGGCAGCCCATACACTGCCGCTGTGGGATCTTCTTCTGCATACGCTGCCTCCTACTTGGTTAGATCAGGCTTCCTCTGCCTGCGACTGGGGTCTGATATCGACCTTATAGCCCGTGAGGCGTGCGGCAAGGCGCGCATTCTGACCCTCCTTGCCGATGGCAAGGGAGAGCTGATCGTCGGGAACGATCACGCGGCAAGCCTTCTGACCAGGGACGAGTGCGACAGACACGACATTTGCGGGGCTGAGCGCCGCCTTGACATACTCGCAGGGGTCGTCCGACCACACAACGATGTCGATCTTCTCGCCACAGAGCTCCTCGACGACTGCGCCGACACGGCCGCCACGCGGGCCAACGCACGCACCGACGGGATCGAGCCCCTCCATGGTCGCGCGGACTGCCATCTTCGAGCGAGAACCTGCTTCGCGCGCGATGTTGCGGATCTCGACCTGACCCTCTGCGATCTCGGGGGTCTCGCGCTCAAACAGGCGGCGCACCATATTCGGATGGGTGCGGGAGACCTGCACGAGCGGGCCTCTGCCCATCTTGCTGACCTCGAGCACGTAGACATAGATGCTCTCGCCCTCGGTGTAGCTCTCGCCGGGGATCTGCTCGCCCTCGCGCAGGACAGCATCGGACTGCTCCGTGCCCGTGCCGATGCGCACGAACACATCGTGCGTAATGGGATCGATGCGAAGCACAGTGCCCTTGAGCAGTTCCTGTGCCTTGCTCGAATAGGATTCGTACATCACGCCGCGCTCTGCCTCGCGGATGCCCTGAATGAGCACCTGCTTAAAAGTCTGCGCAGCGATGCGGCTGAACTTCTCCACATCAACAGGGATGTTGATGGTGTCGCCGACTTGTGCATTGGGGTCAATATTTCTTGCCGCGTCGATGTGGATCTCGAGTGCGGTATCTTCAAGCTCCTCCACGACCGTCTTGACGACGTGGACGCGGATGCCGTCCGTCTCGCTGATGTCCACCACGACATTGTCAGCAGGAACATCGCGGCGATCCTCACGATCCTTGCGATAGGCATTTGCCATGCCCTGCTTCATGCGCTCGATCATATACTCTACCGTGATCCCCTTGGTCTTCTCCAGATCACGCAGTGCAGCGAAAATTTCGGGGCAGTCGATCTTGTGTGCCTCGGGCTGCTTCTTGGCTGTCTTTCTTGCCATTTTTGAAATATCCTCCTATATTTAGTTGTTAAAATTCGACACGCAGCCGCACGAGTGCGACTTCGGACTTTTGAAATGTGATGATCTCCTTGCCCGCCTCGACGGTGACACAGCCATCTTCATAGCCGCGCAGAACGCCTGCGATCTCTTTCAGACCATTGCGGGGGCGATAGAGCTTGACGGTGATGGTGCTACCCATGAAGCGCGCAAAATCGCTCGGGCGCTTGAGGGCGCGCTCTAAGCCTGCCGAGCAGACCTCAAAATGATAGCTGTCCTGAATGGGGTCATGCGCATCGAGCACAGGATCGACCGCGCGCGAGATCGCCTCGCAGTCGTTGATGTCAACGCCGCCCTCCTTATCGATGTACAGGCGCAGGAAATAGTCTGCACCCTCGCGGACATACTCAACGTCCCAAAGTTCGCAACCGTGTTCCTCCACAATGGGGCGCGCGAACGATGCGACCAAATCAGTAACTTTCATATCAGCCATCCTTTCTCAACAAAAAGAGAGGGGCGCGCCCCTCTCTTTCCTACATCCTACCTATTTACATAGGTATTATACCACTATGCATCGCGAAATGCAATAGTTTTTTCAAAGAAAATCGTCCATTCTTCCCCCTTTTTTCGTATTTTCCATGCGCCATCGCGACGGCGCGTAGGATTTTTGCGCCTTTTTTCAAAAATTCTCGCTTTCGCGCTTGGCTTATATGCTATCCCGCGCACAAAGGAGCGTTCTGCAAATCCCATCCCCGCCACGCTTGTCACGCTTGCATTCTACGCCGCTAAGCGGAAAGATCACCATTACTGCTGAGCATCGCGCCACGTCAATATAGCAGCTTCTACGATCTGCTCCATTGTACGATTGGAATCATCATTCAATTCTGTATGTACGTGATGATCAGCCAGCATAATTATCTCCCTTTCGAGCCACTTTCCGTATCAGGATTTCATGCATAACGACCATCAATACTAAAATAACGATCAGATATACTGGCAGCAAAGCAACTGTAAAATGATCCGCGATCAGACCAAACAACGGTGGCATCAAAGAAGTTCCCACATAAGCACTTGCCATCTGAATGCCGATGATTGCCTGAGATTTATCTGCGCCGAAATGTGCCGGTGTCGAATGAATAATGCACGGATAAATCGGTGCACATCCCAAACCGATGATTACAAAGCCAATCAAGGATACCGTCGCACCCAAAGGCAGGAACATAATGACAACGCCCAGAGCAATGATACCCTGTCCAAGGCGAATCATCTGTACATCATTCAGTTTCATTGTAATAAAACCGCAAAGCGCCCGACCTAAGGTTATGCCGATAAAAAACATACTGGCAAAAGAGGCTGCTGTTTCTGCGGGAACTCCTTTATACAAAGTCAAATAGCTGCTTGCCCAAAGTCCGGTGGTCTGCTCCAAAGCACAATAACAGAAAAAGCAGATCAAAACTTCTTTTACACCACAAAAATTTACCACATCTTTCAAAGAAAGCGACTTTACTCCCACTTCTTTGCCGGATTCATCTTTGATCTGGGGACGACCTTTCCAAAGTGGAAGGCTGAAAAAAAGAATGGCAGTCAGCACCACCTGAATCAGACTAATCATGCGGTAGCCGCCATTCCATGTGCCGCCACCAGTAATAACTACCCCCATAATATACGGTCCTACGGAAGCACCCACGCCCCACATACAATGCAGCCAGCTCATGTGCTTACTCTCATAATGGAGTGCAACATAATTATTCAGGCTGGCATCCACACTTCCTGCACCAAGCCCATAAGGAATTGCCCAAAGGCAAAGCTGCCAGAAAGAATTACTGATAGAAAAGCCGAAAAGTGCGACTGCTGTCATGCAAACGCTGATGGCGGTAACCTTTCCCGTTCCCAATTTTCTGGTCAGCCGATCACTTTGCAGACTGGAAATGATCGTACCCACCGAGATAATCATAAACACCATGCCGGAATAAGAGACCGGAACGCCAAGCTGCGGATACATAGTCGGCCATGCAGAGCCCAGCAAAGAATCCGGAAGTCCCAAGCTGATAAAGGACAAATAGATGATGAGCAACAATATCTGAAACATAACGGATGACCCTCCAATGTTTTTTCTTATATAATACCGCCAAAATCAACTTGACACAAGTTGTATGCCGCCGTACAATGTAACAAAACTGACATTCAGGAGAATTATTATGGCATTGCAAAAATGTGGACTGAATATAAACAGCAGGCAAAAAGAATTACAGCCCCATGGAACTGTGGAATTTCCTTGTGCTGGATACACATCCTGTCACACCGATAACCCAAATGACGCCGTTCCGTGGCACTGGCATGAAGAAATAGAAATCATTTTTATCC
>CAZJOU010000128.1:0-5990 GCA_964547685.1 uncultured Treponema sp.
CATTTCCGCAAATTTGGAACCTTCGACTAAGTAGCCTAAATGTCGAGTTTTAATGCCAACCAATAAAAATTGTTTGTGCGTAATCACAAACAATTTTGATGAATCAACAAAACTCGACGTTCAGTCTACTAAAAAATCTTATTGCCGATTTTGTTTTATGTTCTTATATTTACAATATGGTAGAAAACGAAAATAATAACAACGACAATAACGAAAAAAACACTAATAATAACGAAAATAGCGACTCTAAAAAAAATCTTGAACAGATTATTGGAGAACTTAAAGATAAAGCTTCTGAACTTCTTAACTCTGATGTAGAAGTTGAAGTTGAAATTCAGCCAGATTCAAAAAAGGCAAATTCTTCCAAAAAAGGAAAAAAGTCTAAAAAAACTTCGCTAATTCCTGCGGAAGACTTTTTGCCAAATAAACTTGCAATAATTCCGCTTCAAGGTCGACCAATTTTTCCGGGAATTTTTACTCCTCTTATGATAAATAATCCTGGCGATATAAAAGCAGCCGAAGAAGCGTACGAAGGCGACGGTTATCTTGGCATTGTAATGCTAAAAAACGAAGTTTCCGATGCGCATTACGAAGACCTTTACAAAGTTGGAACAGTTGCAAAAATTATTAAAAAAATAAATCTTCCAGACGGTGGAATAAACGTTTTTATTTCTACAATAAAGCGTTTTAAGATGACAAAGTGCTTAAATAAAAATGCGCCAATTGTTGCAGCCGTAACATATTTGGAAGAAGAAGAAAACGACACTTTTGAAGTTAAAGCTCTAACGCGCGCGCTTATTAGCGAAATGAAAGAAATTGCCGAAAATAATCCTTTGTTTACAGAAGAAATGCGACTTAATATGGTAAATATTGATAATCCTGGAAAAATTGCCGATTTTACCGCTTCAATTTTAAATGTAGATAAAGAAGACCAGCAAAAAGTTTTGGAAACGCTTAATGTTCGCCAAAGATTAGAGCAAGTTCTTGTATTTATAAAAAAAGAGCAGGAACTTTTGCGCGTTCAGAAAAAAATTCAAAATGATATTAACGAAAAAGTAGAAAAGAATCAGCGTGACTATTTTTTGCGCGAAGAATTAAAAGCAATTCAAGATGAACTTGGAACAGACGCCGAAGGCAACTTAACCGAATATCAAAAGTTTAAGAAAAAAATTGAAGAATTTAATTTTTCTGGCGAAATAAAAGAAACTTTGGATAGCGAACTAGAAAAGTTTAAAATTTTGGATACTCAATCTCCGGAATATATTGTTTCTAGAAATTATCTTGAACTTGTTTGTCAACTTCCTTGGAAAGAAGATGTAAAACCAGAAACTTACAATCTTGAAGATGTAAAAAAACTTCTTAATAATGACCATTATGGTCTTGAAGATGTAAAAAAACGAATTTTGGAATATCTTGCGGTTAGAAAACTTAAAAAAGATAGCAAAGGTTCAATCTTAATTTTAGTTGGTCCGCCAGGAGTTGGAAAAACTAGCGTTGGAAAATCTATTGCAAACGCAATGGGAAAGCCATTTTATAGATTTAGCGTTGGCGGAATGAGCGACCCAGCAGAAATTAAAGGGCACAGAAGAACTTATATTGGTTCTATGTGCGGAAAAATTATTAGCGGAATAAAACTTACTCATACAAAAGCGCCTGTTTTTATGATAGACGAAATAGATAAAATGGCTTCTAATGGCGTTCATGGCGACCCTGCAGCAGCATTGCTAGAAGTTCTTGATCCAGAACAGAATGTTTCGTTCCGCGATGATTACCTTGATTTGCCTTTTGATGTTTCTAATGTATTCTTTATTTTAACTGCAAATACTTTGGATACAATTCCAGAACCATTGCTTGACAGAGCAGAAATTATTCAACTTGCTGGCTATATTGATCAAGAAAAACTGGAAATTGCAAAAAAATATTTAATTCCAAAAAATTTAAAGAAGAACGGATTAAAAAAGAATCAAGTAAAATACACAAAAGAAGCGTTACTTAGAATTGCGCAAGAATATGCTCGCGAAGCTGGCGTTCGTAATTATGAAAAATGTTTGGATAAAATTCATCGTAAATTAATTACGGAACAAATGCAAAGTGCGGACAAACTTGTTGCGGACGCAATAAAGGAAGCAAAAAACGAAAAGCGTCCGACAGAAGAAATTGCGCAAATTACAACAGATAAATATTACGATTCCGAAAAGCAAATTGTAATTAACGCTTCTGATTTGGAAAAGTATCTTGGAAAACCGATTTTTGATGAAAGCGAAATTAAAAAAGCGAATATTCCAGGAACAGCAATTGGTTTGGCTTGGACAAGTATGGGTGGCGATACTTTGCTAATAGAAAGTATGACGTACCCAGGAAAGCCAGAATTTGTTATTACCGGACAAATGGGCGATGTTATGAAAGAGTCCGCAAAAATTGCTTTAAACTGGGTAAAACGGTATGTAATTCAAAAAAAGATAAAAAAAGCAAATTGGTTTGAAAAAAATACAATCCATTTGCACATTCCAGAAGGAGCAACTCCAAAAGATGGTCCAAGCGCTGGAATTACAATGGCAACAACTTTTCTTTCTTTGCTTTCTGGAAAAACAATAAAACCAAATCTTGCTATGACAGGTGAACTTTCTTTAACTGGACAAGTTTTGCCGATTGGTGGACTTCGCGAAAAAACAGTTGCTGCAAAACGAAATAAGATTAAAACAATAATTATTCCAAAAGCAAACGAACGCGATTTGGAAGAAATTCCAGAAATTGTAAAAGCAGGAATTACGTTTATTCCAGTAACAAGAGTTGAACAAGTAATAGAAAACGCATTTAAGACAAAAATCGGAAAGTAGCGGGAAGTATAGATTTTGAGAAAAGTCATTGTCGAACTTGATAGCTTTCGTCGAACTTAGTTGCGGAATTAAATGTTTCTACAAAAAAGACCGCATGTATCCAAAATTTTTCTTTTTCATAATTCTTCCTTATTAAATTTTGATACGCTTTACTTTTTGCATAAAATTGTTAATATATTATTTAGTCATTATTTAGAGGGAAATGTGATATGCAGCAATTTAAAATAATCGGGGGGGGCATGACTCCTCTGTAAAAATTAAAAACACGGACAAACTTCTTTTTGAGGTGGCAAAATGATTTTCTACAATCTTTTTGTCGCTCCAATCGAAATGATTGTTGACTGGGTTTTCACGTTCTTCACAATAAAATTCAGCTCGTTCGGAGTTATCGGCGCGGTTTGCGGAGTTAGCCTTGTAATCAACTTTCTTGCTCTTCCAATTTACAATGTCGCGGACGCTCTGCAGGCAAAGGAACGCAAAATTGCAAAAGAAATGGAACCGCGTGTAAAGCGCATTAAGATGGCGTTCAAAGGCGACGAACGTTTTATGATGCTCCAGACTTACTACAGAGAGTGTAAGTACAATCCAATCTACACGCTCAGAAGCTCGCTTTCCATTCTGATTGAGATTCCGTTTTTTATTGCGGCGTATCATTATTTGAGCCATGCGGAAGCCTTGAAAGGCGTTTCATTTTGGATTTTCAAGGACTTAGGCACGGCGGACTCGCTTTTCCATATCGGAAGTTTCCCAGTCAATATTCTGCCGATTTTGATGACGGCAATAAATCTTGTTTCTGGCGCGGTTTATTCAAAAGACACAACGCTCCGTGAAAAGATTCAGATTTATGTGCTTGCGGCGGTTTTCCTTGCTTTGCTTTACAACTCGCCAAGCGGACTTGTAATCTACTGGATTTTAAACAATCTTTTCAGCCTTGCAAAAAACATCGTTTTGAAAATGAGAAATCCGCGCCGAATTCTGCTTGTGATTGTTGACGTGATTTTAGAATTGTTCGCATTTTACTTCCTGTTTTTCAACGGCGGCTCGATTAAAAAACGAATTCTGCTTGCGGCTTTTGCAGCGATTGTGATTTGCTTTCCTGTTTTGAAAAAGGTTTTCAAACGTCATTGCGAGAAACGAAGCGACGAAACGTCATTGCGAGGACTTCAGTCCGAAGCAATCTCATCTACAAAAGAAAGTCATTCTGAGCGCAGCGAAGAATCTGCAAGAGATATTTCGCTGTCGCTCAATATGACGGAGCAAACATCTCCGCATGACAAATTATCCAAATCTCAGTTCGCATTGTTCCTTTTCTCCGCTTTGGGACTTGCTCTTCTGTGCGGATTTTATCTTCCATCGAGCGCGATTTCCACAAGTCCAACTGAATTTTCATTCTTGGGCGAAGGCGCGGATTCTCCGCTCACTTACGTGTGGTCAAGTTTGTTCACTTTCTTGGGCTTTTTCGCATTTTGGCCGACGCTGATTTATTTTATGTTCAGCGAGAAAGTCAAAAAGTGGGAAACTACGATTTTCTTTGTTGCGTTTTTGACTGCGCTTGCGGACGTTTTCATTTTCAAGGCGGATTATGGATATATCAGCATTTTGTTCAGGTTAAATGACACTGATGTTCTAAAGTCCGGAAAATTGAAAACATTTTTTTCAACTATTTTTGTTATCTTGTCATTTATTTTGTACTTTTTATGCATGAAGTTTAGAAAAGCAGGAATTTTAAATTGGTTTTTAGTTGCAGTTTGTTTAACAGAAACTGTAATAAGTTCATCAAACTTATTATTAATAAAGAACTTCTATTTAGATTATGCAAAGAAAATATCAGAAAATAATTTTGTTGCTAAAAAAAATGAATTAAAACCACTTTTTCATTTATCTAAAAAAGAAAAAAATGTAGTTATTATTTTCCTAGACCGTGCAATAAACTCATTTTTTCCTTATGCTTTAGAGGATATTTCTGAATTAAAAAATCAGATGCAAGGATTCGTTTATTATCCGAATACATTAAGTTTCTCGACAGGAACGCTTTTAGGTGCTCCACCAATGATGGGCGGTTACGAATATTCGCCTGAAAATATAAATAAGCGTAAAGACATTTCTTTGCGTGAAAAGTATAACGAAGCTACTCTGCTTCTTCCAACCATTTTTACAGAGAAAGCGTTTAATACAACTATTTCAGATCCAATTTATCCGAATTTTTATAATGATTGGAAAGAAGATTATAGCGTTTTTAAGGAACAAAAAAATATAAAAGTATTAAAAACAAAAGGTGAATATGTAAATCAATTCATAAATGAAACTGGATATTATAAAGATGTTAGTAATATTAAGCTATCAGTTTTACGAGAAATTAAAAATTTCGTTTTTTTGCAGATTTCTCTTCCATTTTTTCGTTCTACGTTTTATGGTAATTTAAAAAATGATACATTTAATGAAAGTGAAGCTGAAGAATATTTGAAAAATTTTACTGTGCTTTATTATCTTTCAAACTTAACAACTTTTGATGCTACTAAAAGTCAATATATATTTATTGGAAATACAATAACTCATGATCCAACTTTTTTAGATGATGATTTTTTACTTCCAAGTAATAATCAGAATTTTCATGGTGCTTATAATACGTCTAATAAATTGATAGCAATGCATTATCAATCCTTTGTTTCGGCGTTTAAGCAACTTGGAAAATGGTTTGATTTTTTACGAGAAAATAAAGTTTATGACAATACAAGAATTATAATTGTATCAGATCATGGATTTTGTTTTCATCTTAATGATTTTTTTAATTTTTATGACTCTTCGATTCCGTCGGGATACACTTCAATTTTGCTTTTTAAGGATTTTGAGAGTAATCAAGAACTTTTTACAGATAACACATTTATGACAAATGCTGATACACTTTTTCTTGCTAAAAAAGATTTAAATCTTTCTGATGAAAATCCTTTTACTCATAAAAAATTAATTCAGGAAAAACAAAATGGAATTTCTGTATATACTATGGGTATTGAACATAATATTCAAAAATTGTCTGATGCAAATCTATTTCCATTAAATAAAACAAAAGCCTACCACGTTCACGACAACATCTTCGACGAAAAAAATTGGATTCCTCTTTTGGACTGGGAAAGAGCGGTGGTTGAGCTAGATAAT
>CAZJOU010000129.1:0-5938 GCA_964547685.1 uncultured Treponema sp.
CCATCGTGCGTAAAGTACGAACCGTTTCGCGCATTTCTTGTAGGAAGAACGCAATCAAACATATCAACTCCGTCGGAAACTGCTTCTAAAATATATTCTGGAGTTCCAATTCCCATTACATAAACTGGTTTTTCTTCTGGCAAAAACTGCATTGTATGTTTTAAGAATGCCGCAAAAGTTTCTGGCGGTTCGCCAACACTTAAGCCTCCAATCGCAATTCCCGGAAGATCTAAGCTAGAAACAAATTCTGCACTTTGCTGCCGCAAATCGCCAAAAAAGTTTCCTTGAACAATAGGAAAAAGCGCGCCTTTGTAGCCCAAACTTTGCGCATGAATCCATTCTTTTTTTGCGCGTTCTGCCCAAGCAGTTGTAACTTTTAGCGCGTGTTCCGCTTCTTTTCGTTCAACTCCGTAGCCAGAACAAACATCTAGTTGCATTTGAATGTCGGAATTAAACTTTACTTGCGTTTGAACAACATTTTCTGGCGTAAAAAGATGATAACTTCCGTCTATATTGCTTTGAAACTTAACGCCTTCTGGATTTATTTTTCGCAAAGCAGAAAGGCTAAAAACTTGAAATCCGCCTGAATCTGTTAGAAAATTTCGCTTAAATTGCGAAAATCCGTGCAATCCGCCCGCTTCTTGAATTAAATCTGCGCCCGGACGCAAAAAAAGATGATATGTATTTGCTAAAATTATTTCAAAGCCAATTTCTTCCAAATCATCTTTTGTAATTGCTTTTACAGTTGCGCTTGTTCCAACTGGCATAAAAACTGGAGTGTGAACAATTCCGTGCGGCAATTCCAAAATGCCTGTGCGAGCGTGGGAATCTTTATTTTTGTGTAAAATATTAAAAATCTTCATATAAAATCCTAACTAATTGAAAAATAAAATTATTATAACTATTAAATTTTTATCGTTCTCAAAAATTCTCTGCACTTCCGAGAAAAGCCGTTTTTGCTACACACGGTGCAGGCTGTAAGGAATTTTATCTTACCGGTTGCTACGCAACCTCAGCCCTGCAAGTGTTCGCAAAAGCCGTTTTTCTCTCCGTGCAGAGAATTTTTATTTATTTCATAAAATTTATCATTTAACAAATAATTCAATTTTTCAATTATTTTATCAAAGCAAATTTATGTCCTTGCATAATACAACAAAATTATACTTATTAAAATGAACAGAAAAACTGGGGACCAAGCGCCCATAAATGGCGAAATGTAGCCCCATTTTGCTAAAATCATTGTAAGCATTTGTGCTACGTAAAATAAAACCGCGGCAGTTACAGAAAGTGACAAACTTATTAGCAAAACATTTTTGCGCGATTTTCCAGAAATTCCAACTGACAAAAATACTACAATAAAAACAACAAACGGAAAAGCGAACTTTTTATAGTATTCCGAAAGTTCTTCTTGATACGGCAACCCTACTCGCTTTAAATGTTCAATATAAACTTTTGCTTGCTCTACATTTACGTTAGGCACAGAAACAACATTATTTTGAAATACTTCGTACCCTTCGTTTAATCTGCTTAAATATTCAGGTTTTGCGTAATTTTGAACAGTTATTGTTCCGTCGTTGTAGTCATATTCTATTGCGCCTTTTAGTTTCCACAAACTTTCGCTTTCGCTCCACATTGCAGATTCCGCATGCACAATAGATTCTAATTGCTTTTGTTCATTTCTAAAAACTAAATAAAGATCTGTTAGCCGTTTTGCGCTTGCGTCGTAAAATCTAGCTTTGTAAATTATAAATCCGTTATCAGAAATAACAACAATATTATTTTTATTCAACGATTCTTCTTTATGCAAAAGTTCGTTTTGAAGTTCAGTTTTTTTTGAATAAGTTGGAACAACAAAATAATTTTCAAAAAGAAAAAGCGCAACACTCATTATAATAGAAAAAATTAAAAGCGGATAAACAAACTGAATTAGCGAAACGCCAGACGAAAAAATTGCCGTAAGTTCATTATTTGCGTAAAGATCGCTTAAAGTGTACGCAACTGCAAAAAGAATTCCAAGTGGCATTGCGTACCAAACTGTTTTTGGCACATACAAAAGCATTACAGTTAAAACTTGCTTTGCAGTTGCTTCGTTTTGCAAATAACTTGTTAAATTCATAAGCAAATCTACAAGCACAAGAACAAGAGCAAAAAAGCCAAGAGAACCTAAAAAAATTGGAATAAAACGTTTAAAAAGATACTTGTGAAGTTTCATTATTTTCTCTTTAATACAAGATAAAGTAAAACGCCAGCAAGACCAACAATAACATCTGGAAGCCACATTGCAAGCATTGCGTCTATTCCGATTCTAAGCGCAAACATTTGTCCTAAAATCATCATTGCCCAATACAAAACGCTTATAACAAGCCCAAAAATTAAACAAATAGTTTGTCCGTTATGTTTTCCAAAAATAAATGCAAGCGGCAAAGCAAGAATTGCAAAAAATATTGAACCAAACGGATTAGAAAACTTTTTATGAAATTCCATTCTATATTGATTTAACTGATATTTACTTGGATTCGGCATTGCCTTAAAACGTCTTATTTGACGCCCTAAATCGTAAGATGTCATTTCGCGTGGCAAAACACGATTTCTTGTGTCTAAAACTTGCGAATCTAAAATATTTAAAGTTGTAGAAGAAGCATTTAAAACATCAAAATTTTGTCTTTTTTTTGTTCCTAAAGACAAAACAACCGAATCTTTCATATTAAGTTGAAGCAAAACTCCTTCTTTTTTTGCAGAAAGCATTTCCGAATCTTTTGCAACAATAATTCTTTGGCTATCATTCGACTGTTCATCAAAAAAAATTAAGTCGGAAATTTTAGAATCTTTTACGTCACCAATTACAATAATAGATTTATTTAAAAACTTTATTGAATTTGGTTCCATTTCTACTCCAGGATTAGAAGCAATTATTTCGCGCCGCAATTTATTGTAATTAATGTTTCCTATTGGCAAAAGGTAATCGTTTACAAAAAAAGAAACAATCGAAATTATAAGCCCCAAAATAAGAACTGGAATTGCAATAATTTTGTAGCCAAGCCCAGACGCTCTAAAAATAAGAACTTCGTTATCGCTCATTAAGCGACCAAGACACATTAAAAATCCTACAAGAGTAGCAAAAGGCGCAGATTGCGAAATAACCACAGGAAGCGAATATGTCATAAGGCGCATTGTGTCCGAAAAAGGAACGTGTTTTTCCAAAATTTTTTCTATAAGCAAAAGGATTTGGTTTACAAAAAAAATCATAAAAAAGAACAAAAACGCAACGCCAAAGTAAAGCAAAAGTTCTTTTATAAGATAGCGAACAAGAACATTATCTTTTAGTTCGCCTTTGTGCAAAACTTTTTTCTGAAAAACGCTAATTTTTTTATGTGCAAAATTAAAACGACCGCGAAGTTTATGCCTATAAAATCTATAACATAAAACTTTTATTTTGCGAAAATTATATTTTCTTTTGGATTCTAAAAAATCCATAAAGCCAACTGTTTTTTCTATAAATTTAGAAAACAGCGACTTAAAACGTTCTAAAAGCAAAAATCAAACTCCGGTAGAGCCAAAACCATTTGCTCCGCGTTCTGTTTCTGAAAGTTTTTCTGCTTTTGTAAAAATTCCTTGCGTAACTGGCGCAACAATTAACTGCGCAATTCTATCGCCACTTTTTACAACAAAATCAGAATCGCCAAAATTAGCAAGAATTACCATAAGTTCGCCACGATAGTCGCTATCAATAGTTCCTGGCGTATTTAATACAATAATGCCATTTTTTATAGCAAGACCAGAGCGCGGACGCACTTGAATTTCGTAACCTTCTGGAATTTCAAAAAAAAGTCCAGTTGGAACTGCCGCTCTTTTTCCGCTAGGAATTACAATTTCTTTTTCTATGCAAGCACAAACATCTGCGCCAGCCGCGCCCAAAGTTTTATAAACTGGAAGCGTTGCTCCAGCTTTTACTAAACATTTTACTTCTACAGAATTCATTCTTAAATTATAACAAAAAGGCGCAGTGTTGTCATTTATATTTTTTAGCCATTAGAAAGAAGACGCAAAATGTAAAGTTCAACGTACATGGTTAAAGCATCCTCTTCTTTAATTTTTTGCATGCTCGGAGTTTTTACAAGCGCTTCTGCTAAAGAGCGAAGTCTATTTTCGTCAAAAGTTTGCGCAGAAATAGTTCTTAAAATTTTTCTTGTATAATCGCGAATAAGACAATTTACATCTTCTGTTAAAGTTGCGTGCGCTTCTTTTGTAATCATCTTGTTCCAAATTTTTTGGTAAGAATCAAGTTCGCGGTCTAACGTAGAACCAACTGGAACAAGTTCTTCTGCAACATTATTTGCAGCAAATTGAATTGCATCTTTTTTAGAATTAAATTTTTGCGGCTTTTTATTTTCCTGCTCTTCATCATCTGGAATATCGTCCGCAGTAAATTCTTTTTCTGGCGACTTCTGAATTTGCGTATTTTTTTTAGAAAAAAGACTTGCAAGCCAAGAAATAATAGGAATTGTATACCAAAAAGGCAACTTTAACTTTGCATTAGAAAGAATTGAACTATTTTTTAGCATAAGAAGTTCTGAATAAGGAACAAGTTTTCCGCCAGAAAAAATCTTAAAACCAGCCTGACTTTCTGAATTGTCGTTTTCATAATGCAACATTGTTAGAAAATTAGCGTTAAGCAAAGCGTAAAGAACAGGCGAAAGGTCGCGAACTTCTTTTTTTAAGCAAGTTTCAAACGCTTTTTCGTTTTTCATTTCTGGTAACTTTTCGTAATGACTTAAAACCTTAAACCACTTTTCTGTTAAATGCTTTTCTATTGTGTCGTGCGCTTCGTTTGCAAGCCTAATTACAAGCGGAAAAACTTTATTTTTATAAATAAAATAACGCGCGCCACTTTCTATTTTAAACACAAGAACTTGTGGAAGTTCATTATTTTCACATTCAGTTGTTATTTTTTGCAAAAACTCTTTTAAGTCATTTTCGCTATATTGACCGTAAAGCAAAGCGCCTTTAGAATCTTTTAATTTTAAAATGCTTTCCATAGAATAAAAATAAGGCGGCCGTGCAAGTGCTTTTTTTAATTCTTCTAGTGCATCATTTTTTGCCTGAATTTTATTAGCTTTTTCTTTTAAGTTCATCATCCAAACTTCAGAAACAGCAACAGATTGCAAAACATTTGTATCTTCTATAGTTCTATCTTTTATTTTTTCAAAATCTAAGCGAATAAAATAACAAAGTTGATTCCAAAAATAAAATGCGTCGCCGTTAAAATCAAAATTTTGTTCAGTATTATCTGGATGTTGCAAAAACTTTGTAAAAAACGCTTGTGCAGCAATTTCTTTGCTAGGATTTGCAACGCGCACTTTTTTCTGAAAATAATCGTGATATTCGTCTTTTTTTAACGTATGACGAATTTTTGCCATTGCATCGCGGGAAACATAACTTAAAGGAACACATTCTGGTAAAATTAGCGAAGGAATATCGCGCGGCATAAGAACACAATAAAGTTTTGCAGATTTTGTATCTTGACTAACTTGCCATTCTTTAACTATATCTTCTAAAGATTTACGTTCTAGCGCTTCTGTTGGAATTTGTTTTGGTAAATCAGTTATGCACGGAAAAGGAATTTGCGGATTAGAAAGAATTTCCTTATATTTGTTTGCGTAATAAACAGTATAGTACGTAAGACAAACAACAGTAACTTTTCCATTGTTTTGCTTAATTAAATAAACTTCGTGCTTATTCTGATAATCTTCGAATTCCTTTAAAAGAGTAGATTCTGGAACTTCCAAATACTGAACTAAATCAGGCTGTTCTTCCAAATGTTTTGAGGCATATTTTTTTAAATAATCACAAAACTCTCTTAAATTAACAAAAGCAGATTCTTGTTTTTTTGCATAATGCCTAAGAATTGCTCCTAAATTCGCAGATGTAGCCATACAAA
>CAZJOU010000130.1:0-5887 GCA_964547685.1 uncultured Treponema sp.
TAAAATACAGCACATTGTAGGCAATTTGTACACACAAAAGACTAACCTAAATAATCTTCTATCAACTTTATAATAGATTGCCGTGTCAAGCACGGCAATGACATAACATTTTTTCTAAAAATCCTATTTTTTATCTCTATTTTCCCTAGCGTATTTCGCAGAAACAATGTCGCCAATTAGTTTTGCGGATTTTTTCTTTTGTTCGGTTTTAAATTCTTCGGCTTGCATATCGCGTAGGGTTTCTAGCGAATTTACTTTTTGCATTATTTTTTTTAAGATTTCGCGTTTTTGTTCTGTTTCAAGTTTTGCTTTTGCCATTTCTTCTAAAAGAAATTCGGTTTGCTTTTTTATAAATTCAGAAAAATTATTTGCAGAAACTATTTGCGAAAAGTCTTTAGAATTTTTTACTAATTGTTTAGAAGCAACTTTTTGTTCTGCAAGAGCATCTATTTTGTCTTGAATTTCTCGCTCTTTTTGTAAAGCAATTCCAAGTTCTTGTTCTGCCTGAGTTTGTTCAAATTGTCTTGCTTCAAGAATATCCTGAAGTTCAAACCTAAATTTCGCCATTTTCGCTATTTTCTACGTTTTCTGCTACTTTTGCTCACTTGCCACATCTGCCACATCTTGTGCGCTTTTTTCATTTTTTTCATTTTGCACATTTGGCGATTCAACATATTCTTCTTTTGGAATTTCTATTCCAGAAACAACACTTAATTTATTTAAAGTGTCTTCCATAGTACACTTTTCGTCTTCTTCTTGCTTTAAAAATTCTTCTATTTCTTCGTGCTTTTCTATTGCTTCGTCAATTACAGGCGACTTTCCGCCTTCGTAAATTCCAGAATTTATCATAAGTTCGTTATTGCGGTACGTTGCCATAAGTTCGCGCACTTTTGCGTAGGCTTTTTTTGTTTCTGGACCAGTTACGCGACGTTGCAAACGGCTAATAGAAGGCAAAACATCTATTGCCGGATAATGATACGCAGAAGCAAGTTTTCGGCTAAGCACAATATGACCATCTAAAACGCCACGAACGCAATCTGCTATTGGGTCGTCCATATCATCGCCGTCTACTAAAACAGCGTAAAACGCAGTAATTGTTCCCTTTTCGCTTGTTCCCGTCCTTTCCATTAACGAAGGAATCATACTATAAACGCTTGCAGGGTAACCGCTTGCTGTTGGCGGTTCGCCATTTGCAATTCCAATTTCCAACTGCGCTTTAGCAAAACGAGTAACGTTATCAACCATCATCATAACGTCTTTTCCTTGGTCGCGAAAATATTCCGCAACCGCAGTGCAAACGTAAGCCGCTCTAAGACGACAAATTGCAGGTTGGTCGCCAGTTGCAACAACAACAACTGAACGTTTCATTCCTTCTTTTCCTAAATCGTTGTTTATAAAATCTAAAACTTCGCGGTTTCGTTCACCAATAAGACCAACAACATTAATTTCGGCATCTGTGTTTCGCGCAATCATTCCTAAAAGAGTAGATTTTCCTACGCCAGAACCTGCAAAAATTCCAATTCGTTGCCCTTTTCCACAAGTAAGCATTGCATCTATTGCACGAACTCCAGTTGTAATGCGTCGGTTTATTGGCTTTTTTTTCATTGGGTCAGTTGGAGTATTTATTGCAGGATAATAAGTTTCTGGAATAATTTCGCCAAGTCCGTCGCAAGGCTTTCCTGTTGCGTCTATTGTGCGCCCTAAAAGCGACATTCCAACTGGAACTTGCAAAGTTTTTCCAGAACCAATAACTTCCGAACCAATTTCTATTCCTTCTGTGTCGCCATAAGGAGTTAGCAAAACTTCTTTTTTGTTCAATCCTACAACTTCGGCAAAAACTTCTTTTCCGTTTTTAAATTTAATTGTACAAATTTCGCCAATCTGAGCTACAGGACCATTAGAAACAATTTGTTTTCCGCTAACTGCAGAAACATAACCAATATAATTAATAGGATCTACCGCTTGAACCGCGCGCAAATATTTAGAAAAGTCAAATTCCATAATCACTCCGCAGAAGGAATGCCTGAATTCTTCTTAATTGATTTTACTGGCGATATTTCCATAATTTTATCTTCTAGTTCGCTAAGTTGACTAGAAATTCGCGCATCTATTGCGCCAAAGTCTGTTTCTACAATACAACCGCCTTTTTCTACAGTAGAATCTTCTACAACTTTAATTCCTTCTACATTTTCTACGCGCTTAATAAATTCGTCTACGTTAGAAGTTGCAAGTTTTAAATCTTCCAAATTTACGTGTAACGTAACAATTCCACGCGTTCGCACTTTTTTAAGAGCGGCTAACACATTGCTTAAAATTGTAGTTTTTTGCGTTTCCGAAATAATTTTTACAACTTTTCTAGTCATTAAAATTACAAGTTCAACAATTTGCTGTTCAGTTTCTTTTAAAATTTCTTCCCGCCTAAGCATTACCGCTTCTACCATTTTGTGTAAGCGTTCAATTAAGCGGTTAATTTCTTCTTCGCCAGTTGAATAACCTTCGTCGTGTCCGCTTTTATAGCCACTTTCGCTTGCTTCCGATTTTATTTTTTCTTCTTCGCTATGCGCATCAGAAATTATTTTTTCTGCTTCGGCTTTTGCGTCTGCAATTATTTTATCGGCTTCTTTTTGTGCTTCTGTTTTTGCAACTGCCGCTTCGTCTGTTTGGCGTTTTACTTCTTCAAAAGCGGCATCTTTTGCATTTTGAACAATTTCATCGGCTTTTGCATTTGCTTCTTCTAGCAAGTGTTGTTTTTCAATTTCCCAACCTTGTCTAAATGCTTCCGCTTCTTTTCGTAAATCTTCTGCAGTTGGACCTTGGTAAACTTCTTCTACTTTTTCTGCTTCTTCTTCATGCGGCTTAAAGTCGTGAATTAACGGAAGAGTAAATTTTTTTTCTTTTTCGTTTACCTTTATTTCATTTGGTCTAAAAACTTGCTTAGCCATTTTGCTTCCTTATCCGCTTTTTGTTATTGAACAAGTTCATCTTCACCAGAACGAGCAATAACAATTTCGCCAGAATCTTCAAGACGACGAATTGTAGAAACTATTTTCTGTTGCGCTTCTTCTACATCTTTTAAGCGAACAGGTCCCATAAATTCCATATCTTCTTTTAACATGCTTGCCGCACGTTTAGACATATTGCGGAAAATTTTATCTTGAACTTCTGTATCTACAGATTTTAATGCTTTTGAAAGTTCCTGCGTATCTACTTCGCGCAAAACTTTTTGAATAGCGCGGTCGTCCAACATAACAATATCTTCGAAAACGAACATACGCTTTTTGATTTCTTCTGCCAAATCTGGGTCGTCTTCTTCCAAAGATTCAATAATTGCTTTTTCAGAAGAACGGTCAACAAGGTTCAAAATTTCTACGATAGATTCAACACCACCAGCAGCAGTGTAATCTTCGCTACTAAGAGTAGAAAGTTTCTTTTCTAGAACGCGCTCTACTTCGCGCAAAACGTCTGGGCTTGTTCGGTCCATTGTAGCAAGTCGCTTAGAAACTTCTGGCTGCATTTCTTCCGGAAGATTTTGCAAAATTACAGCCGCTTTTCCTGGTTCAAGGTAAGCCAAAATCAAAGCGATTGTTTGCGGATATTCCTGCTGAATAAAGTTCAAAAGGTGCGCCGGATCTGTTCGGCGAATAAAATCGAATGGGCGAACTTGCAAACTAGAAGTAAGGCGATTAATAATATCAATAGCTTTTTGCGAACCAAGCGATTTTTCCAAAAGTTCGCGCGCATAATCAATACCACCAGTAGTAATAAAGTTTTGCGCGTTCATCATTTCTTGGAATTCTTCTAGAACCGCGTCTTTATATTCTGCGTCTACAGTTTCCAAGCGGGCAATTTCAAAAGTTAAAGTTTCAACTTCGTCTTCGCGCAAGTGCTTCATTACTTCCGCAGAAACATCGCTTCCTAACGAAACAAGAAAAATTGCGGCTTTTTGTCGTCCAGTAAGACTTTTATAATCTTTTTTATCTTTTTTAGAAGAAGTGGCAGGTTTTAAGCTGCCAGGCTTCGGAATTGGTTTAGGATTCGAAGTAGTTTTTGGTGCTGTTGATTCATCTGCCATATTCTATTCCTCCATAAGCCATGTTCTAATAAGCATGGCAACATCTTCAGGATGCTCTTTTGCCATATTGATTGCATTTTCCTGAAGTTCCGCTCTTCTGCTTTCTTCTACAGACATTGTAACAGTCTGAGCTTCTTCCTTTGCGTCCCAAAGCGCTTGTTCGCGAGCAAGCTGCTGCTGACGTAAAAGTTCTTCTTCGCGGGCTCGTCGTCTGCGTTCAATTTCTTTGCTAATAATTCTAAATAAAATAAAGCCAACAAGAACAATTGCAATAGCCGCAAGAACAAGAAGAATAGTTTGTCTTGTTCGTAACTTTTTAAAGTACGCTTCGTCAAATTCGCTAAATTCTTTAGAATGGTCAACAGAATTATTTGTAATTGTAACAATATCATTACGGTTTTTGCTAAAACCAACGGCAGCACGCACATAATTTGTAACATTATCAAGTTCTTCTTGCGTAAGTGGCGTATAAGTTCGCTTTAAACTACCGTCTTCATCAACAATATAGTCATGAGTTTTAGGGTCTTTTGCTAATGCCCACTGACCGTCAATATTTGCAGAAATTGTAATACGACCAAGTTGTGGTGCAACTTTTTCTGTTGTATGCGTTGTATTTACAACGTTATTTTGCGTTACACCAGTTTCTGTAGATTTTCCTGCAACATTAGATATATCGCTATAAACTGGCGGAGTTTGACCTTCTACACCAGCCGGTCCTTCTGGATTATATCCAGTTCCTTGCCATTCTTTTGTAACTGTCTGCTGGCTAATAGGAAGCGTATCTCTATATTCAGAATCGTCATAAGGAGTATCTGGATTGTCTGCTTTAATTTGAATTGGGGAATAAGTTGTTGATTCAACATTTTTTTCAGACATATCCATTTCGTAATGAGCAATAACGTCTGTAATTCTGTCAGAAGTATACATATTCTGCAAAGCAGTCAAAACTTTAGATTCAAGTTGCGCTTCTTGTTTACGTATAAGTTTCTGTTGTTTTTCTGTATTAGTAATGCGGTCCGCTTCTTCCATACCAGCAAAATCATTTAAAATTGTTCCGCTTTGCTGGTCTAAAATTGTAAGATTTTCTGCAGAAAGACCTTCTACCGCGCTAAGAATAAAACTTTGAATTCCTTGAACTTTTTTTCTATTTGTAAGTAAATCGCTATTTCTAGAAGGTCTAATTGCAATACTTGCGCTAACAGGATTTTGCTCCGAAGCAAAAAGCGAAGTTTCTGGTAAAACCAAAGTAACAAAGGCTACGTCAATATCGTCTAAAGATTCAAGATGTTGTTTTAATGCGGCTGCAAGCGCATTTTTATGTCTTACGTTCTGTTCCGCATCCGTTGTAGACCAAGAACGATTATAAAATTCTGCAAAAGGATCGTAATTAGAAGGAGCAAGTCCTTCTACTTTTAACAAAGTTCTAAGTCGGCGCGCAGTTCGTTCATCATTTACAGAAATAACGCCTTCGTCATTTACATAAACAGGAACATTTTCTTGTGCAACTCTGTCAAGAATTTGATTTCTTACGCTTTCGTCTGTTACTGCTTCTGGAAAAAGCCGCACAGTAGAATCTGAACCGCTTACATTTACGGCAAAAATAATTGCGCCAATAACAACAACAATAATGCCGACAGCAACAACTTTTACAATGACTGAACTGTTCTTCCAAAAATTCCGAACCTTTTCAATCATGTTTTTAAACCATTCGTTCATCAGTCCCCTCCCGTGAACGAGCAAAAAATGACTATCTTAATACATTATTTTAACACATTATATTCATTCTGAAAAGTAATAAATACGTTGATGAAAAAA
>CAZJOU010000131.1:0-5840 GCA_964547685.1 uncultured Treponema sp.
TACAATTCTTTTATAACGTGGCCTTTTTCTAAGCCTTTTCGTTCAAATTTTGTTTGTGGCCGCCATTTTTGTGGTTCTGCAAAACCATTATATTTATTGTGAATTTCTAGAGTTTCGTTTAATTGTTCAAGTGCAAAATCTGCATATTCTTCCCAATCTGTTACAAAATAAATGTAACCGCCAGGCGCAAGTTTTTTTGCAAACAAATCTGTATTTGGCCTTTGAATCATTCTTCGCTTATGATGTCTTTTTTTTTGCCATGGATCTGGAAAAAAGATATGAAATCCATTTACAGAACCATCTACAACCATATTTTCAAGAACTTCTAGCGCATCGTGTTCAATTATGTAAAGATTTTTTAAGTCGCGCGTTCTAATTTCGCCAAGAAGTTTTCCAACGCCCGGCTTGTGAACTTCTATTCCAACGTAATTTATTTCTGGATTTTGTTCTGCAATTATTGCAGTTGCCGTTCCCATTCCAAAACCAATTTCAATTATAACTGGATTTGTATTTCCAAAAATATCTAAAAAATTAAGTTTTTTATTTTCGTACGGAATACACCAAACATTAGAAAGTTCGGCATAATCGCGTTCCTGAGCAGGCGTCATTCTGCCGGCTCGTAATACATAAGTTTTTACTGCTCGATAAAATTTCTTTTCCGAGACTACATCTCCAGAATCTTCTGAATTTTCTTGTTCTTTTTTTAATTGAATCTGTTCGCTACCCATAAAATCCTTTTTATTTTAGTTAGATTTATAAACTGCTGGCATTATGCACAAAGATGAAGTAATTCTATCTACGTACACAATTCTATAATATTCTGAACCGGAATTTGAATCGAAAATTTTTTCATCATCATTCCAGCCTTGTTTTTTTTCGCCGTAATAAATAATAGTGTCACGCGCAGAAAAAACTGCAATTTTTTCTTTTGCGTCCTTAAAAAAACTTTCATCCGCACTTTTTATAGTTGAATCAATAAATTTTTTATTATAGTTTACGCTAAACGCTAAAGACGCTTCTTTTCCTTGCGCATCTATGTAAGAAAAATCGTAAATTCCTTCAGGAATTTCCATTCCGTCTGGAGTTAAAAATTCTGTATATCCCGTCCATTGATGATTAGAATCCGAAAAAATTAACGGTTCAGAACAATTCCATTCTATTTGAGTACTTCTGTTTTTTATGCGAATTGAATCTACGCGGCGCACTTCGCTAGAAACTTCTGTAAAAACCGCAAGTTTAGCGGAAGGCACGCTACTTTCGTCTTTGTAGTCAAAAACAACAAAACCATTTGCGCTTACAAGTTCTGGGTTAGAATCGGAACAGCCAATAAAAACTAGCGAAATTAGCAAAAAGAGAAAAAATAATAACTTAGATATGGGCACGTCGTTCATATTAGAAGTTAAAAATTAGATTGATGACTGTAAGGTCGCTTGTAGAGAATTGATTTACAATAGATTCAAACTTTACATTAACTTTTTTACATGCATCATCAAGATAAGAAAGATAATAAAGACCTAAATCTGTGCCACCACCATCTGGAGTTTCGCGATAAAAGTCAATAAGCGTTCGCTTGTTTGTGTCGGCACTTGCTTTTGTTTCAATATTTTCCTTAACTTCCTGAAATTCGTCATCTTTGTTGTACAAAGTAATTTGAAGTCGACCTTGTTTACCAATAGAAGTTGAACCACCACCAAGTTTCCACGAAATAGAAACAAGAACACGCTTTTTTTGCAATTCTTTTACAATTTTTGAACGAACATCTGGATCTACAACAAGTGCATTTACATCTTCTACAGTAGGATACATACTTTTTGCTTCTTTGCGGATATTTGTATTTTCGTTGTTCAAAGCAAGTTCCATAACCATTACGGAAATGTATTCTGCAACTTTAGATTTTTCCATATATTGACTAAGAATGTTTCTAATTTGAACAATCATATCGTCAAAGCCTTCTTTGTTATGAAACAAAGTAATAACGTACCAATCCTGAAGGCTCATTCTGTTCATAAACTTTTCTGTCATTAACATATAGACATTTTTTTCTTCGATAGAATAATCTTTATTGTCGCAAATTTGCTTCCAAACTGGATCTAGAATTTCTTTTCTAGTTTGTCCTATAACTTCGTCTTTACTTGCTAAAATTGCGCGAAGTTGTTTTTCGCTCATCTTTGTTTTTTCGTCTATAAGTTGTGCCGCGTGCGACCTATTGTATTTTCGCACACAATCGCACTGAATTATTGCTGCGTAAATGTCGCGGTCAAATTGTTTATAAAGCAACGAATAGACAATAATTTTAGAAAGGTCCATAACTTCTTGTCTAGAAGTAACAAACTCTGGCATAGAAATTTCTATTTTAGAAATATAATCAAGCATAAGCATGCTTTGAATTGACTGCGGTGAAAATTTATTCATCGAAATGCCATATTCATCAATATTATCTGCTAAGCGAAAACGTATTAACTTTTTTCTATGACTAATAAAATTTGATGCACCGTCTTCCGTTAGAACAACTTTCAACGGCAACTCAATCATTGTTTTTCTACCAGCTGCGCTCATCCGCCACCAAATCTCCTAATAAGTACAAAGCAAATTATAACTTAGAGTTCTTGCAATGTAAACCATTAATATTATAATCTATTTATATGAAGAAAAACAGTTTTTTTTTCGCTGTAACGGCAATATTTTTTTTATTTTTATGCTCTTTTTTACATGCCGAAAACGCAAAAGGCTGTGAATTATGCAAAAATCTTGTAACTTTTCTTGAAAAAAACGACTATAAACCAACAGAACTTCCAATTTTAAACAACAATTCAGCAGAATTTCCGTTTAACGTAAAACTAGAATTTTTCCCAGACAATTTTAATAATAGCAATATTTCTAAAATTTCAGAAGACTCTTTAGAAGAAAAAATTTCTACGCTTACATTTATTTTTCAGATTGAAGAAATTTCAGAAAATTACGACTTCTTAAAAAAACTACTTGATTCTATAAAAAATACTTCGCTTAGCGGAAAAATTCAAATAGTTTTTACATACGGCGACAAACTTGGCTTTGGAAGCCAAAATCTTATAGCTGGTTCAGAATGTTTTGCAGATGAATTAGAAGATAATGGCGACACTGCTGTTATATACGCAAACCTTAACGAAAAAGCAACAACACTTTCTTCTGGTGGCGGTGGCGACTGTTCTCCTAGTTGGCTTTTAAAACTTGTTACAAACAGTTTTTATTCAAGCAATTTATTTTATATTATAAAAGATGGATTTATAACTTCGCTACACAGACAAAATCTTTTAAAATCAGATCAAGGAACAGAAATTTTTATGGAAAAAGGAATTCCCGCTTGTTCTGTAAATTTTGCTTTTCCGCTAAAAACAGAAGAATATTCTAAAAAAGTTGCGGATTTTTTTTATAACGTTGCATTTAATTTTGAACCAGACGAAACTTTACATTGGGACAGAAATTCAAAGCCGATTGTAATATTCAATTTTCCTATTATGATTTCTGAAAAATTTACTATTTTGCTTTTTATATTAGTTTCTGGTGTAAGTCTTTTTGTTTTATGCGAATTTTCTTTTGCAGATTTATTTACAAAAAATTCTTATTCACGACATTTGCTTAAAAAAATTTATATAATTCCAATTTGCATTTTTATTACAACTATTGCTTTTTTCTTAGGACAAAACTTTGCGTTTTTAATTCATAAAATCTTAAAAGTAAGCATAGTTTCGTGTTATTCAATAAAAATTTTGTTTGGATTTTTATTTAGTTCACTTGTATATTTTTTAATATTTAAAATTCAAGGAAATCGTTCCGCAAACGTTTTTTCTTTTTTAATAAATATTGCAGGAATTTTTAATATTTTTATTTTTACCGCACTTGATATTTCTTTATTTTACGTTTTTGCGCTTGAATATATTATAATTGTTGCCACACAAAAAGTAAAAAGAACAGCAAGCCTTGCAGTTTTATTTGTTATGCTTGCACTTCCCTTTGTGCCATATTTTATTCAATTTTTAAATAATTCTACAAACTCGTCATTATTAAAAATTCTTATGTCTTCTACAAAAGTAAATATTATTTTTTCTTTAGCATTTTTACCTTTTGAACTTGTATTTTTTAGACTTTTAGCGCGCCTTAATTATGTTTGGAAAGATATTACAAAAGAAAAAAAAGTTTTTATAAAGCAAAATGTAATAGCAATTTCTGTTTCTTTTGGAATTTTTGCAGCAATTCTTATTACGCTAACAATTTTTATTCCGTCAAAATATAAAGTTCAAGAAAAACGACCTTTTACAGAAAAAGAAATTATTTCGCCAGAAAAAATTGAACTTTCGTATTACGATGAATCTTTTTTAGAAGATACAACTAGAAATTTTACAATCAAACTAAAAGAATCTGCTGAAAATGTAGAAATAAAACTTTTAGGAACAGATGGAAATCCAATTTTATATACAGATGAAGTTTATTTTTATTCAACAGAAGAAAAATACGCAATTTTTAACGTTCCAACTTGGCCACCTTTAGAAATGACTTTTAGTTACATTGCGGACACAAGTCAAGATTCTACAATTACAGTTTCGGAAATTATTTATAAAGAAGATAATAAATTTGAAAAAATTTCAAATTCTATTAAAATTCCTAAAGCAAGCAACAAATGAAATATAATAAATGTTTTTTACATGTTGATATGGACGCTTTTTTTGCTTCTGTTGAACAGCGCGACAATCCCGAATGGCGCGGAAAGCCTGTAATTGTTGGCGGACTTCCAGACGAGCCTAGAAGCGTTGTTTCTACAGCATCTTACGAAGCGCGAAAATATGGCGTTCATTCTGCAATGCCAATTTTTAAGGCAATAAAACTTTGTCCAAACGGAATTTATACGCACGGAAATCATAAAAAATATTCAGAAATTTCTATGCAAATTATGAAAATTTTATCTGAATATTCGCCAGATGTAAATCAAATTTCTATAGATGAAGCAAGCATTAATATGACTGGAACAGAAATGCTTTTTGGCGAACCAGACAAAGTTGCAAAAGAAATTCAAAAAAAGATTTTTGAACAAACACAACTTACAGTTTCTATTGGACTTGCTTCTAGTGCGTATCTTGCAAAACTTGCAAGCGAAGTAAACAAACCTAATGGCTTTTTTGCAATTCCAGAAGGCGAAGAAGAAAACTTTATGCTTTCTTTGCCATTAAAAAAAGTTTGGGGAATTGGCGACAAAACTTTAGAAAAACTGAATAAAAATGGTTTTTACACAACAAAAGATGTTCACAAAAGGTCAAAAGAACTTCTTATTTCTATTTTTGGAAATAGCGCGGGAACTTTTCTTTACAACGCAGTGCGCGGAATTTCTACAGAAAGCAAAAAGCCTTCTAGCCATTCTATAAGTAACGAAACAACGTTTCCTATTGACATAACCGACATTTACTTAGCGGAAACTGTGCTTATGGAACTTTGTTATAGCGTAATGTTTAGACTTTTAAGAGATAAATCTTTTAGCAAAACTGTTTACTTAAAAATTCGTTATGATGATTTTTCTACAACAAGCGTTCAAGAAACTTTTGAAGATTATATAACTAGCACAGAAGATTTTTTTGAAAAAATAAAATCTTTGTTTGAAAAAAAATACGAACACGACCGCGGAATAAGACTTTTAGGCGTAGGATTAGAAAATATTGTAAGCGAAGAAAATGCCGCAAAGCAAGAAGTTCTTTTTGATTTTGGCGAAAAGAAAAAAGCAGCTGTAGAAAACGCAATATTAAAACTTTCTGCAAAACATCCAGAAGTAAAAATAAAAAAAGCACGCCTTTTAACTAAAAAATAAAAAAGTATAG
>CAZJOU010000132.1:0-1685 GCA_964547685.1 uncultured Treponema sp.
ACGCTTGCGTCGAGGTTCGTTCATTTTTCAGGTTCTTCTTCTTGACCATATTCGCATAAAGCGTGAACAACGCGATTATGTTCTATAAGTTCAAGATTTTTTTTGATTTTCTTAAATACTTTAATTTCGCCGTTTCCAGTTCCGCCACAAAGCATTTTTAAAAGTTTGCGATTTCCTTCTGGAATTTCAACTGATTTAACATACATTTGCGCAGACGGACAGAAAATATCAATATCTACAACATAAGATTTATTATGAAAACTTAAACTCCAATGCAAAGTTTCTTCGCTATCATTTTCTGGAACTTGCGAAAAATTCCATTTAGAAACAAAAGAATGTTTTCCTTTGCTTGCGTCAAAAATAACAGTTTTTCCTTCAATATTTATAACCGCAGAAAGTCGTTCGTCAAAAATGCCTTGAACTGCAAAAGCGGAATTTAACAAAGTTTTTCCAGAAATAACGCTTGTAAGTGCGCTAGAAGAAATATGAATCCACGGAAAAACAACATTTTTTCCATAAAATCTGTCTATATAACCAAAAGATTTTTTTGGAATTACATCGTAAACTTTTCCGTCTACCGTAAAGTTTCCAGAAAAAACCGCTAAAAGTCCTGTAGGTGCCCAAAAACAATTTTTTCCATCATAACCTTCTGAAGAGTCGCTTTTTATTTCGTAGCGCAAATCCCAATTAAAATTTCCGGAATCGCACAAATATTCAGGATGTTCTTGAATATCGCCCGGAGAATGTTCTATATGACCAGAAAGTTTTTCGTCATTAAAAGAAAAATTATCGCTATGAACATAAAAACTTTTTGAACTTATCGAAACTTTATCAAAAGGAACATACGTGCAAACTTGTTTTGCGCCCGAACCTAAAATTCCTGCGCGAACAACAACATAAGACGGAACAACATAAGATTCACTTTGAATATTTTTTGCAGAAGCCGTTCCCGCCAAAACGTTTTGCAAATCTTCTGGCAAAATATTTATTCGCGGTTTAAAACCTAAAACAACTTCATCAGAAGAAAGAGCTGGATTTAGCATTGAAAGTTCAATAAAAAATTTACGTTCCATTGCGGTAAGTTTATCAATTCCGTTAAAAACAAATCGCCAAGAATTTAAACCGCTTTTTTTAAGAGAACCAGATAATTGATATTTATTAATTTTTGAACTTTTTTTAGAAATGCTCATTTTTACTTAAAAAGCCTATCCAATTTTTTTGTTACATCACTTGCTTCTTCTGGAAAATTTTCGTCAAGGTATTCAAAACATTCCGTTGCAGCTTGCTGTGCGTGGTCGTACCAAATTGAATACAATTCGCCATTTATGTCAGATCCAGGATAAGGAGCACCCTGAACATCAGAAACTAATTGTCGTAACATGTCGATACATTTTTTTACTTTTTTGTCCATAAAAAAGACCTCGAATTTCTACTCTCTATCATTCTAATTATAAAGGCAAATTAACATTCACGCTAGTATTTTTTAAAGTTTTGTTAGAGATGATTACGGATTTTTCTTCATCTGCTTGTTCGTAAAGTTTTTTTGCTGCAAGTTTTACATCTTTAGGTTTTACTTTAAGCAAATTAACAAGTTTTTCGTGTCTGTCATCTTCATCAACACAATAAATTGTCCTAAAAAATCCAGCAGTTCCTTTTCCAAAAGGAGAATGTGGTTGAATTTCTTC
>CAZJOU010000132.1:1785-5798 GCA_964547685.1 uncultured Treponema sp.
GAAAGAACTAAATCTGCGGCGTTTTCTTTTTCGCCAAAATATGTGCTTGGCAAAACAGAAGCGGCAAAACCAATTTGCGAATCTACAATAAAATTTTCCAAAGTTGGAATTTTTTCGTTTTCTTCTTTTAGTAAAAGTTGATTTTTAAAAGATTTTTCGTCTTGTTCAACTTTTGGAAGTGGCGGAGTTATTTTTGCATTTTGAATAAATTCTGGAATTTTTTTCATAGAAATATTCATTGTGTTTTCGTCTGCTGTAAGATGCAAAATTGCGCCAGACATAAAAAGTTTGTTTTTTATATCAATAAATTTTTCTTTAATTTGTTCCAACGGCATTTTAGAAAGTTTATTTAAAAAGAAAAGTTGACTAAGACCAAACCACATTTCGTTTACAGTTCCAGAATGAGTTTTTTGACTTTGCGCTCTTCTAGAAGCAAATCTATTTCCGTGCGGAACTACAGAAGATTTTAACGAACTTAAAGATTCACAAAGCAAGTTTTTTAATCTTTTTAAGTCGTTAAATTCGTAAGAAGAAACACTTTCTGCAAAAAGCGAAAAAGCATCTTCTATTTTTTCGTCAAGATAGCGAACTGTAAAAATAATCCATTCGCGCCCAACAATATTGTATTCTTTTAATTTTTCCGCCATTTTTTGCGCACGTTTTGTGTGCGAACCAGAAGAAGTTAAAAGTCGCGTATAAATTCCGCCAGTGCATAATGCGCTTTCTTTTGCACATTCGCTCCAAGATTTTCCGTTCCAACCAATATTTGACGCACAACAAGAAAAAAACGGCAAATACATATATTCTTCTGCAGTAAGCGAATCTAGCGGAAAACAAACTTCTAAATAACCAATTCCGTTAGTTGCTTCTTTATTTGTTAGAACTGGAACATCTGGTAGCGAAGAAGATTTTACTTTAATAATTTTTGTTTGAATAGGTTCAAATTCTGTAGAAAGCGAAGAAAGATTTAAGCGCGGAATGCAAGAAAGTTCTTGTTGCGTTTCGCGATGATTTTGATAAGCGTGCAAACTTTCCAAATCTTTTTTAATTTGATTTATATTTTCGTTTTTTAAAAGTTCTTTTAGCAATTTTTTTTCGCTTTTTTCTCGTTTTAAAAGATACGTTTTAGAAGGACGAACCGTTACGTAAGCAATTTTTTGATTATTCAACATAAACTTTTTTATAAGTTTTACAACGTATTCAGAATCGTTTTTTACATTGTTTCGGATTTTTTCAAATTCAGCGCGGTACAAAAGCATATCTGCTGGGCTTCTTCCGTAATTCCAGCCATTTAGCGCACGTTCCAAAAGTACAAGTGAATAAGGACCGCCAGAACGAACAACTTCTCGGTTAGTAAATTCTGCACTTTGCAAAGCGGCTTCTACATCATCTGAACTAATTCCTGTGTTGCAAATTTTTTCTAGAGTTTTAAAAATTAACTTAAAAACTTTTTTTTCGTTATTTTTACGAACTCCGTGAAGTCCGAAAGAAACTGTAAAGTTGCGAGTTTCGTTAAAAACGCCGCTTAAAGGCGCTAAATCGTCGCCAAGTTCAGAATCTATAAGCGCTTTTGCAAGTGGCGAAGCATCGTGACCAGCAAGAACTTCTGCCATAAAAGACGCTTCTATATAATCTGTAAGATTTTTTGTATTTCCGCAAAGCCAGTTTAACGTAACTGTAGAACCAGTTGCTCCGCTACTAGGCGCAGTTTCTACAACTTTTATTGGTGAACTTTGTGCTTCTGGAATTTCAATTTCTTCAAATTCTTTTGGAACTTTCGGAAAAGGCGAAAAATCACTTTCTGGAATTAAATTTTCAGAAACATCTTTAAGTTGGCTTTCTGCGCTAATATTTTTTTCAATTCTGTCTAAAAAATGTGTTTGTAAAAAATCAAGTTGTTCTTCTGTAGGAATATTTCCGTATAAGAAAACAAGACAATTACTAGGACAATAATATTTTTTATGAAATTCCTTAAATGTTTCGTAAGAAAATTCTGGAATTACCATAGGATCTCCACCAGAATCAAAAGCATAATTTGTATTTGGAAAAAGACTTCTAAGTTGAACGTCGCTAGCAACAGATTCAAAAGATGAATAAGAACCTTTCATTTCGTTGTAAACTACACCTTGAATAGAAGGTTTCCCGTTTTCATCAAATTCTATTCTATGTCCTTCTTGTAAAAATGCTTCTTTTTTTAAAAGTGGAAAAAATACCGCATCGCCATAAACGTCCATTAAATTAAAATAATCTGGTTTTACAGTAGAAGAAGCCGGATAAACTGTTTTATCTGAATAAGTAAGAGCGTTTAAAAAAGTATTTACGCTTTGATTCATCATATTTGTAAAAGGTTCTTTTAGCGGAAATTTTTCTGAACCACAAAAAACTGAATGTTCTGTAATATGCGCCGCTCCCGTAGAATTTTTTATAGGAGTTCTAAATGCAAATGCAAAAAGATTTTCTTCGTCATCATTTAAAAGATGAAAAACTTCCAAACCTGTTTTTTTATGTCGCAAATAAATTCCTAGCGAAGAGCAATCTGGAATTTCTGTTTCTGAAATAAGTTCAAAACCTTTATATGAGTTTTTTATTTTGTTTCTAGACATATTCTTCCTCGTTTCTTCCTTTAATAATTAGTTCGCCACTTTCGAAAGCGCGTCGCAAAACGCTAAAAAATTGCGAAGTTATGCGTTCGCAATCAGATTTTCTGTAAGGCGAATTAATTTCTTGTTCTTCGCGCACAAGTTGCCTTCTTCCTGCAGAAATGCAACTTAATATTTTTTCTTTAAAGTCATCTGGTTTTTGCGCAATTAGCATTGCAATTTCCGCATCTGACATATCGCGAAGTTTAGCTTGAATAAACTTGTCGTCTGCGTTTACAACATCTTCTATTGTAAAAAGACGACTTCGTAAATCTTCTCCAAGCGCAGGATCTTCTTCTGCAAGATTTGCTAAAATTTCGTCTTCTGCAACTGGATTCATCTTTTTTAAGATTGCGGCAAGTGCGTTTCGTCCGTCTACTTTTTCCGCTTTTTCTGTAGTTTGCGCAAGCGACTTTTCGTGCATTGCTTGATCAACGCGACGCAAAACTTCTGGCGAAATTGGGTCCATTTTAGCAAGGCGCTTTATAACATCTGCCTTTTCTTCGCTTTTCATTAAATTAATCACGCTTGCCGCTTTTTTTGGGTCAATTCGGCTTAAAACAAGCGCTTTTATTTGGTCAGTTTCATCAGAAAGAAGATAATAAATGCGTTCGCTATCTGCGTCGTTTAAGTAATCAAAAGGCTTTGCGCCACCTAGCGGAGCCGCTTTTTCTAGCATTTCTTCCGCTTTTTCTGGGCCGTACGCTTTTTCTAGAATTTCGCGCGCAGTTTCTATTCCGCCAGATTCACGCGATTTTTCTAATAAGCCACGAAATTCCTCTAAAATAACTTCTGCTTCTTCTGGCGAAACGCTACGAATAGAAGCAATTTCTGGAATTATTTTTTCGGTTTGTTCTGGAGTTAAATGCGGTAAAATTTTTGCCGCTTCGTCAATTCCAATTAAAAGCAAAAATTTTGCAACTCGCCTATAAACAGAATCGCTTCCGTCAGGTTCTTTTGGCGAAACAGGAACTTTTACAAGTCCACCAGATTTTAAATAGTCGGTTGCTTGTTTGTCTAAAATTTTTCCGACTTCTTCGTTTACGTTCTTAAAAAGCGGTTGGTCATTTTTTTTAATTTCTTCCGGATCTGAAACAATTTTATTTACTCGCGGAGGAACAAATGGTTTTACGTTTGGTTTTGAATTTTCAAACTTTTCGGACTTTTTATTTATTTCCGATTTTTCTGTATTTTTAGCACCGTTTCCAGCATTTTTTGCATAAGCGGCAGCGCGCATTTCGTTTATGTTCATTTTTTATATGATAGCAAAAATATTAAGATGTGGCAATTTTTTTGAAAAATTATAGATTTGTAGAAAGAGTCATATAGCTATGATTTAATCAAAGGTGCAAAAGTGGTACTCTAAGTTCGACG
>CAZJOU010000133.1:0-5746 GCA_964547685.1 uncultured Treponema sp.
CAAATCTATAACTTTTGCGCTTAGTTACACTTCCACCGCAACAAGATTTCCTTCTGCAACTTTTGTTGCATAAATACTTTTGCGATTTTTGTACGGATTTTTAAAATTGTCTAGTTGCGTTCTAATTTGAACAAGATGCATTTTTAAAAGTTCGCGATTTTTCTGGTTTTGCGCAAGAACTTTTGTTTGCAAACGTTCAAGGTCATTCTGAATTAATTCCACAGATTTATCTGCTTCAGATTTTGTTACGCTTTTAGTTGCTTTGTACATTTCTGACATTGGAACAATAACTTTTTGCAAATTTTTAATTCCCGCAACAACTTGCTGTTCAAGTTCCGCATGACTTATAATTGCATCTGTATCTTCTTTGGAAATTGAATTTTCTTGTTTTTCCAAAACATTAAGATATTCCTGAAATTTTGCGCGCTGTTGTTCAAGAAGACTTCTAAATCTGCGTAAAATTGCAACTCGTTCATTTAATTCTTCTGTTGTAAGTTCTGCCATAGTTTCCTCCCACTTGGATTTTTGCTTGTATTTTTAGCCCGTAATATCCAATGTAGATTCTCTTAAAGAAGTGTTAGCCGGAGCATTAGAAACACTGTTTGCCGCGCTTCGCCAAGCTTCTAAAAGTTCTTTCATCATATTTTCTACAAATTCAACTTTTTCTCTTGAATGATTAAAAATTGTATCTGTAAGTTGACTATTAAAATAAAGATACAAAGACATAAGATTTTTAGAAATGTCTCCGCCCTTTTCCATATCAAGCGAAACTTGAAGTTCTGTAATAATTGATTGAGCCTTTTGAATAAATTTTGTAAAAGATTCAATATCACCTGGCTTTATTTTGTTTTCCGAATCAATTAAAGCAAGTGCCGAATTTAAATTTTTTACAGCCGCTTCGTACAAAAGAACAACAAGTTTTCCCTGACTTGCAGTTGTAATGTTAGTTTTTTGATACGCCGAATATGCCTGATTGTATGCCATAGATTTTACCTCCACTGGATTTCTCCAGTTTATCTTTCTGATTTTCGGCATTTGAAAAAAAAAGTTTACTAAAAAACTAAAAATTATCGACAATTTGTTTAATACTTCGTATATTAATATGAAGATAGATTTTATTTTTTATAATAACCTAAACTTCGATTTTTAGTTCAATATAATAAAAATTATCTGTGCGGAGTGAAAACCGGCTTTGCACACGTTTGTTGGTATGTGAATTGAGCGTGAAACGCGAAATTCACGGGCACCAACACCACGTGATGCAAAACGGATTTTCACGGAAGCACAGATAATTTTGGCGAATCAATTAAAAATCGAAGTTTAGTTTAATAGGAAATCCTTGATGAGTGAAAACAAACGTCCTAAAAAAAGCAACAAAAACGACAAAGATGAATTTGACCCTTACAACTTTTTTAAATTGCAAGGTCCAGATGATGATAAAAAGAATAAAAAAAGCCGCAAACCAAAAAGAAATTTTCCTTTTTTAGGAATTCTTTTAATAATTTTAATAGCGCTAACAATAGTTCAATTTTATTTTCCTGGAAAAATGTCTGTTTCGGAAATTGAATTTTCTAAATTCAGAGAAATGGTTATTAATGGGCAAATTGTAGAAGTAGAAATTGGCGAAAATTATTACATTGGCTACGGACCAGCCATAAAAACAATTCCTTTGCAAACTTCAGAAAAAAAAGGAATAAAACTTTTTGCTAACGAAGTCGCTAAAGAAAGTCGTCCGGTTTATAAGGCAAGCGGTTATCCTCTTTCTAGTTTTATAGAACTGTTAGACGAAAAGCAAGTTACTTATAAGTTTCTTACAAAACAAAACAACGCATTTATTTCTATGCTAATTTCCCTTGCTGGACCAATAATTTTCTTTCTTATTATTTGGTTCATCTTGTTTAGAAAAATGGGCGGAAGTTCCGGTGGCGGAATGGGAAGTTTCTTTGGTGTTGGCGGTTCACGCGCAAAAGCCGTAGAAGAAGGAAAAGTAAAAACTCGTTTTGCAGATGTTGCTGGCGTTGACGAAGCAAAAGAAGAACTTGTAGAAGTTGTAGACTTTTTAAAATCACCAAAAAAATATACAGACATTGGTGGAAAAATTCCTAAAGGCGTTCTTTTAGTTGGACCTCCGGGAACAGGAAAAACTATGCTTGCACGCGCAGTTGCTGGCGAAGCTGGCGTTCCGTTCTTTAGCATTTCTGGTTCAGACTTTGTAGAAATGTTTGTTGGTGTTGGCGCAAGCCGAGTTCGCGATTTGTTTAAACAAGCCCGCGAAAAAGCACCTTGCATTATTTTTATAGACGAAATTGATGCTCTTGGAAAAAGTCGCGTAAATGGTTTTGGTGGCGGAAATGATGAACGCGAACAAACGTTGAATCAGCTTTTGGTAGAAATGGACGGTTTTGAAAACGAAAAAGGTTTAATCGTTCTTGCAGCAACAAACCGCGCCGACATTCTAGATCCCGCACTTCTTCGTCCTGGTCGCTTTGACCGTCAAGTTCCTGTAGAACTTCCAGATGCAGAAGGTCGCGAAGCAATTTTAAAAATTCACGCAAAGCATGTAAAAATCGCGCCTGATGTTGATTTTAATTCTATTGCGCACGGAACAAGTGGATTTGCAGGCGCAGATTTGGCAAACATTGTAAACGAAGCGGCTCTTCTTGCTGTTAGAAACGGTAGAAAACTTGTTACAATGGACGATTTTAACGATGCAATAGATAAAGTTAGCATTGGTCTTAAAAAGAAAAGCAAAAAAGATAAGGAAAAGCAACTGCGCTTAACTTCTGTTCACGAAACAGGGCACGCTCTTGTTGGCGCATTTACGCCAGATTATCCGCCAGTTAATAAAATTACGGTTGTTCCACGTTCTAATGGCGTTGGTGGATTTACTCAATATCGCGACAAAGAAGAAAAATTTGCTCTTACGCGCAAAGATATGATAAACGAAGTAGATACTTTGCTTGGCGGACGCGCCGCAGAACAAATTATGCTTGGCGATATTTCAACTGGTGCTTCTAACGACATTGCGCGCGCAACAGACATTTTAAAGCAAATGATTGTTGACTACGGAATGAGCGACAGATTTAAGAATATGACGCTTGGTAAAGGCGTTTTAGGAAATCGCGGTGGCGACCCAAATCTTGTGCGCGAATTTAGCGAAGAAACTCAAAATTATATAGACAACGAAATTGCAAAGATTATGGAAGAACGCTACGAATACGTTGTAAATCTTTTGGAAAAACACAAAGATTTGCTTGAATATATTTCTGAACGTCTTCGCGAAAAGGAAACAATGGACGGAAAAGAATTTTACGACATTATAAATGGCGCAAAACATTGCGAAGAACTTGCCGCACCAGCTTCTACAAGTGAAGAGCAAAAAGATTCCGAATCAACTTCAGAATGACATTCCGAAAATCAGTTTTTAAGAATATGTGGTCATTGTGGCTTTCGCCCGCTTGCGTGCAAAGCATTTGAAATGGAAAGAAAATTGCAGGTCGTATATAGATAGTCGGCAGTGCCGACAATAACAAACCAAACGGCGAACACGACGTTCGCCAAAAGCTCCTAGAACTTGCAACGCAAGTTCTAATGGAAACGAAATTGCAGGTCGTATATAGATAGTCGGCAGTGCCGACAATAACAAACCAAACGGCGAACACGACGTTCGCCAAGAGCTCCTAGAACTTGCGAAGCAAGCTCTAATGGAAACAAAATTACAGGAGGTAATTTTGTTTCCTATGTTGACACAATATTTAAAATTCAATAATATGAATTTATATGAAAAACACATTGCTACTACTACTATCTTTAATTTTCTCGCGATAGCCGTTTAAGGTAGATGGTGTGTATTTTCTATTTATTATGGAATTAGCAAAACCTGCCAAAAACGGCAGGTTTTTTTTATTTTACAAATGAACTTTTATTTACAAGGAGTTTTATATGTCAGTTATGAATCCTAATGGAAAGTATCGCCCTTTTGAAAGAGTTCCTATTAAAAACAGAACTTGGCCAGACAAAACTATTACAAAAGCACCGCTTTGGTGTTCAGTTGACCTTAGAGACGGAAACCAAGCTTTGGTAAATCCTATGGGCGTTGAACAAAAACTTGAATTTTTCGACCTTCTTGTAAAAATTGGATTTAAGCAAATAGAAGTTGGATTTCCTTCTGCAAGCGACACAGAATTTAATTTTATGCGAAGATTAATAGAAGAAAATCACGTTCCAGATGATGTTACTTTGCAAGTTCTTTGCCAAGCACGCGAAAAATTAATAAAACGCACATTTGAAAGTTTAAAAGGTTGCAAAAAAGCAATTTTTCATCTTTATAATTCAACAAGTCCAGCACAAAGAAAATATACGTTCAATAAATCAAAAGATGAAATTAAACAAATTGCTGTAGATGGCATTCGTTGTGTAAAAAATTGTCTTTCTATGAGCGAAGGAACAGAAATTCAACTTGAATATTCACCAGAAAGTTTTTCTACAACAGAAATTGATTACGCTTTGGAAGTTTGCGAAGCGGTAAAAAAAGAATGGGGCTGTTCCGCAACAAATAAAGTTATTTTAAATCTTCCAACAACTGTAGAATGTGCGCTTCCAAACGAATTTGCTGACCAAATAGAATATTTCTGCCAACATATTAGCGACAGAGAAAACGTAATTATTTCTTTGCATAATCACAATGACCGTGGCGAAGGAGTTGCTCAGTGCGAATTGGGTTTGCTTGCCGGCGCAGACAGAGTAGAAGGTTGTCTTTTTGGAAATGGCGAACGAACCGGAAATCTTGATATTGTAATTGTTGCAATGAATATGTACACACAAGGCGTTGACCCTGAACTTGATTTAAGAAATATGCCACATATTGCAGAAACTTACACAAGACTTACTGGAATGCAAATTCACCCAAGAACTCCATATTCTGGTGAACTTGTATTTACAGCGTTTAGCGGTTCACATCAAGATGCAATTCGCAAAGGAATGGCAGCTCGCGCAAAAATGAAACCAAACGACTATTGGGACGTTCCATATCTTACATTTGACCCGCACGATATTGGTCGCCAATACGAAGGAATTATTCGCATTAATAGCCAATCTGGAAAAGGCGGAGCAGCATATATTCTTGAACAAGATTATGGTTTATCTTTACCAAAAGCAATGCATCCTGCACTTGGCGATTTAATTAAACACGTTGCAGACAAAGCTCAGCGAGAATTAAAACCGCAAGAAATTTACGATGCATTTGAAAAAACTTGGATAACAACAAAGTCGCCACTTAACGTTCTTGAAATTAACGAAAAACATATAGAAGGCGAACGTAACTCTGATGTTCCAGAGCAAGTTGCAGCAATGATAACTGTTGAATGGGAAGGCAAAAAATATACGCTAACAGCAAACGGAAACGGTCCTTTGGACGCATTTGTAAACGCTATGCAACAAACTCCGGCGCCTAGATTTAACATTACAAGTTTCCACGAACATAGCATTGGAACTGGCTCTGACACACAAGCGGTTGCTTATGTTCAAATTACAAAGGAAACTGGCGAACAAGTTTGGGGCGTAGGAAAAAGTTCTAACGTTGGACGCGCCGGAATTGCGGCAGTAGTTTCTGCATTAAATTTTAAACCGTTTAAGTAGTCAAAAAATCGACTTTTAATTGATTCATCAAAATTGTCTGTGCTTCCGCAGAAATCCGTTTTTGCTGCACACGGTTGAGGCTGTAAGGAATTTTATCTTACCGGTTGCT
>CAZJOU010000134.1:0-1128 GCA_964547685.1 uncultured Treponema sp.
AAAAAAGAAATTTTATTCAGTTGTTAATTTATGCTTAAAATGCTAAATTATAGAAAAGATTTTATTACGAGGCTAAAAAATGGCAAAAGACAAAGTAATTCTTGCTTATTCAGGCGGACTTGACACAACTGTTATTATTCCGTGGCTTAAAGAAAATTATGATTATGATGTAATCGCTGTTTGTATTGATGTTGGTCAGGGCGACGATTGGGACGCAATTAAAAAACGCGCTCTAAAAACTGGCGCTTCTGCTTGCTATGTTGTAGATGCAAAACAAGAATATATAGAAGAATATGTTTGGACGGCTCTTAAAGCAAACGCAGTTTACGAAGATGAATATCTTTTGGGAACTTCAACTGCGCGTCCTTTGATTGGAAAAATTTTGGTTGAATATGCGCGTCAGGAAAAAGCCGTTGCAATTTGTCACGGCGCAACTGGAAAAGGAAACGACCAAGTTCGTTTTGAACTTGCAATTAAAGCGTTTGCTCCAGATTTAAAAGTTATTGCTGCTTGGCGTGACGACAAATGGAATATGGATAGTCGCGATGCAGAAATAAAATTCCTTGAAGACCGCGGACTTGAAGTTCCAATGAAAAAAGATCAGTCTTATTCGCGCGATGAAAATATTTGGCATCTTTCACACGAAGGCTTGGAACTTGAAAAAACAGAAAACGAACCAAACTACAAGCATATGCTTAAAAATACAACTGTTCCGGAAGAAGCACCGAATGACGGCGAATATGTTACAATCGATTTTGAAAAAGGAATTCCAGTTGGATTGAACGGCAAAAAAATGAACTCTGTTGATTTGCTTAACGAATTGAACGTAATTGGTGGCAGAAACGGAGTTGGTCTTGTTGATATTTGCGAAAATCGTTGTGTTGGAATGAAAAGTCGCGGCGTTTACGAAACTCCAGGCGGAGCAATTTTGTATTTTGCGCACAGAATGATGGATCACATTTGTTTGGACCGCGACACTTACCATTTTAAGCAGCACGTTTCGTTACGTATGGCAGAACTTATTTACGACGGAAAATGGTTTACAACTTTAATGGATTCTTGCATTGCATTTATGGATAAAGCCGAAGAAACTGTAACTGGTTGGGCAAAAGTAAAAGTTGTAAAAGG
>CAZJOU010000134.1:1228-5735 GCA_964547685.1 uncultured Treponema sp.
GACCAACAGAATAAAAGTTGGTGGAACAGGGCGCGAGTGGCGCAGCGCCCGTCGCCGTTTTTGTGTAACGAAAAAGAATAAATAATAAGTTATTTTGATAACCAAAAAAATGCACGTAGGCAAGGTTCTGCTTTGAAAAACATCTGCACAAGCGAAGCGCGGAAGCCGTTTTGCAAAGTAGGTTCTTGCCGAAAGTGCTTTTTTTTCTTTGCGAATACATTTTAACTTATTCATAATTTTTTGGAGTATTTATGACTATAAATGCACAACAACTTTATTTTATTTTAGATAATACTCCGGCAGAGCAAAATATTATGCTTGTTGGAAAGCACGGAATTGGAAAAAGCCGAATTCTAGAAGAATATTACGCTAAAAAAAATTGCAAAGTTGTTACGCTATTTTTAGGACAAATGAGCGACCCTGGCGACTTAATTGGACTTCCAGAAAAAAACAAAGAAACTGGAAAAACCGATTTTATGCTTCCATATTGGTTTCCGCTAGATAAAACTCCAATCGTTCTTTTTTTAGATGAATTAAATCGAGCGCGCCCAGAAGTTTTGCAAACAATTATGGACCTTGCACTTAATCGCAAACTTGCAGGAAAGTCGCTACCAAAAGGAAGTCGCATTATTAGCGCAGTTAATAACGGTAACGAATATCAACTTACAGATTTAGACCCCGCGCTTGTTTCTCGTTTTAATATTTACGAATTTGTTCCAACGGTTAGCGATTGGCTAACTTGGGCAAAAAATTCTGGAATTGACGAACGCATTACAAGTTTTATTAGCGAAAATCCAGAATTTTTGGACGGCGAAACAGAAAATTACGAAACAGAAAACCTTGAACGAACGCCAGATAGACGCAGTTGGGAGCGAACTTCTAGCGTAATAAAAAATATTTCGCTTCTAACGGACGAACACAAAGTTCTTATTTCTGGAATTATTGGAAATAAAGCAACTGCAAAGTTTTTTACTTTTATAAATAATAATTCTGTTCCATCTGCAAAAAATATTTTACTTGGCAATTTTAATGAAGTAAATCAAAAATTAAAAAATCTTTCTTTGCCGTTAATTTCCGAAGTTTCTGTTTCTTTGTTCAAATTTATTGAATCAAGTTCTTACGAAAAAAGTGATGAAGAAAAAATTTCAAAAAATCTTATTGAATATTTTAATTTTTTAAAAGAAAATTCAAAAGAAGCGGTTTTGCACTTTGCAAGTTTGTGGTCATCAAAAGAATATCCAAAAACGCTTGCTTTTATTGGTGAAAAATGCGTACCACTTTACAAAAATCTTATTTCTGAATTATAAAAGTAAAAATGAACGTAGAATTGCGCCTTAAACAAATTGTAAACGAATGGTTTTATTCAGAACCGCTTTTATTTTTAGCTTCTTCAAGTCATTTTTTTGTAGAAAATTTAGAAATGAACGTTCCATTTCGTTCTGGAAAAAAGCGAATAGAATTTAATCCAAAATTTTTAGAAAATCTTTCTAATTCAGAACTTTCCGAATATTTAAAAGTTGAAATTTACCGAATTCTTTTGGAACATCCGTACAAAAGGCAACCTTATAACGCAAATAAAAATGTTCTTTTAATTGCAAGCGACGCAACAATAAATCAATTTTGCTATTTTACAGTTCATCTTTCTGGTGTTGAATATTTAAAAAGTCTTACAAAACGTTTTAAGGAATTAGAAAATCCACTTGGAAAAGATTTTTCTGGAACAGAAGAAGAAAAGTTTTTTATGCGAAACTTAAACATCGACCACAAAACTGGACGTTTTTACGCAATCGATAATCTTTCTTTTGAAGATTGGTATAAATGGATTTTGTTTTTAATAAAGCACATTTCTAGTGGCGGAAAAAACGTAGGTTCATCTTTTCTTTCAGAAAAAGCGGATTTTGTTTCCGATGCGGCAGATTTGTGGGAAGAAAACGATGAAATTAGCGAAGAAATTAAAAAAAATATTCAAAAAGTAGAAGTGGAAGGACTTTGGGGAACTTCTGGCGGTAGTGCGAAACGCGAAATTTTAAAATCTGCGGATTTTTCTATGGATTATAGGCGCGCTCTTTCTTGTTTTAGACAAAATATTATTTCTTCGAAACGAATTCTTACTAGAATGAAACCAAGTCGGCGATTTGGATTTAAGGCAATGGGAAGCCGTTACGAACGAAAAGCAAATGTTTTAATTGCAGTTGATGTTTCTGGTTCCATTACCGACGAAAGTTTTTCGCGTTTTTTTAAAGCAATAAACAATATTTTTTTTCTTGGAATTATTGAAAAAATTGACGTTATTTTTTTTGATACGAATCTAAAATTTTCAAAACCGGTTTCTATAAAAAAGAAAATTGAACTAAAGGAATTAAAAGGTCGCGGAGGAACAAATTTTCAAGTTCCTATTGATTTTTTTTCTTCTAAAAATGAATATAATGGTCTTATAATTTTTACAGACGGACAAGGCGACAAACCAAAAATTGTTGGTAAAAAAAATATTCTTTGGATTCTAACAAGCCGTTTAGATTTTGAAAAATCGCGCGCTTGGATAGAAAGTTTGCCAGGAAATAAAGCAACTTATATGCCGTTTTAATTTTTTGGAGGGTAAATATCAAGTTTTAGTACAAAATAATAAAAATTGTCTGTGCGGAGCAGAAACCGGCTTTTGCGCACCGAAGGTCGCCGCAGGCACACTTTGAGGGCTGAGGTTGCGTAGCAACCGGTAAGATAAAATTCCTTACAGCCTCAACCGTGTGCAGCAAAAACGGATTTCTGCGGAAGCACAGACAATTTTGATGAAGAGAGTAAAACTCGAAATTTAACCTTAGAGGTTTTTATGCAGGAACAAAAAGATATTGAAAGTGATTTTTGGAAAGAAATTTTCCGACATCTTCAGCACAGAAATATGAGCCGAATTGATGCAAAAAGACTTTCTGTAGCGGAAGCACCAAAAGAAATTGAAGAATTTAAAAAAAAGCATAAAGACGTTTTTGTTCAGTCAGAAAAGGCTTGCAATTTTGTAACTTTTGAAACAGAAATTGCAGAAAATATAAAACTTAGACTTTTTATTCAAAATCAAATAAAAGCAAGCCTTTTGCAAAATATAAAAGGTGAGTGGATAAAAATTGCAGATGCAAAGTTTCCGAACAATCCATTTTCGGAAGTTGAACTTTTATTAGAAAATCGCCAAAAATATCAAAATGAATTAAAAAATCAAAAACACGAAAGCTTAAAAAACGATATAAAAAGTCGCGTAACTATTGAATTAATAAAATCTATGCTTATGAAAAAATATTCTGTAGAAAATGAATTTATTTCTGTTTTTCAAGAATCTGAAGAAAGCGAAAAATTTTTAGTAAAACTTTCAAATATAAAAAATAGCGAAGAAAAACAATTTGAACTTTCCAAAGATAATTTTATAAATGAAATTTTAACAAAACAATTTTAAGGAATAAAAAATGATAGATTTAAAGAATTGTGCTTGTTTTGGAGTTGCCGGTAATTTTACAGGACATTTAGAGCAAGCAGGCGAAGCAGTTGATTTTAAAAATGTAAAAACAATAGAAGAAAAAGCACCAAAGGCGTTATTTCCAACTTATATTCCAAAAGAAAGCGAAGAAATTCCTTTATTTTTAAATGTTTTTCCTTTTGATTCAAAAAAAATTATTTTTCCAAAAAATGAACAAAAAATTCAAATTGAACCGGAATGTGCCGTAATTTTTAAGGCGGAATGGCAAAACGAAGAAATTGTTGCGCTAAATCCGCTTTGTTTTGGTGCTTCTAACGATGTTTCTATACGAAAAGAAGGCGCAAAAAAAATTAGTGTAAAGAAAAATTGGGGCGTTTCTAGCAAAGGTTTTGCTTCTAATTTAATTCCGATTGATACTTTTAATAAAAGCGGAATTTTAAACCGCTACAGAATTGCAAGTTTTATGATTCGTGGCGAAAATATTTTTGTTTATGGTGAAAATAGCAAAGTTTCTGATTATAGTTATATTTACGAAAAACTAATAACTTGGCTAATAGAAAAATTAAATAATCAAAAAGACGAAGGTCCTGCGGAAAACGTAAAAAATTATCTTTTAAGTTCAGGAAAACCAGAAAATTTAATGATTTCTATTGGCGCAACTCGCTACACTGAATTTGGTGAACATAATTTTTTACAAAAAGGCGACAAATCTGTTGTTGTGCTTTATCCAGAAAATAAATATTCGCCAGAACAGATTTTAGAACTTGCAAAAAATAACAATTTTTCTGATAAAGAAATTTCTGCGTTAGTTCAAGAGGTTGTTTTATGATAAATGCCGAAAAAAAAGAATTTGCAAATTGGACAGAATATGATGATTGGCTTGTTCAAAATTATGCGGAAAATGCAATTTTTAGCGTAAATGAAGTAAATGGTCGCATAGAAATAGAATATTGCGCAAAGCCAGAATTCCAAGCGGAAATGGCAAAACAAGATAACGAACAAAAATAAATAGAGATAGTTTCAAAAAATATAGTTTTTGGGAAAAGT
>CAZJOU010000135.1:0-1671 GCA_964547685.1 uncultured Treponema sp.
GTCATTCTGAATTTATTTCAGAATCCATGTAAAAAACTTGTTTTTCTTTTCGTTACATCGTTTTTTATGTTGCAAACTTTTTGTTTTGCCGAAAATTCTTCTGTCACTATAGAAAATGAACCAGAAGTTGAACATTTTAAAGAAACATCTGAAAATTTAGAAACTGAAGAAACAGATTCTGCAAAGCAAAATATTTTTTTAGAAGAAGAAGATTTAGACGTTACAGAAAGTGAAAATTCTACTCAAAATGAAGTAGAAGAATATGGCGATGATATTGCTTCTATCCAAGTAGAAATTCCTTTAGCAAAGAAACCAAAAACTCCAGATTCAGAAAAAGTAAAAGAAGCAAACGAAAAAGATCCAGATAATTCTGAATATGAAGAAAATGTAACAACACTTTCGTACGGAACTCCGTCTGAAATTAATAAAGTTGTAGATAATATTGTAGAATCTGACGACCCGCGCTATGCAAATGAACTTTACAATCTTTTTCAAACAACTGCAAGTAACGACGTTCGCGAAAAAATTTTAGGTTACTTTGCAAAACAAAAAGACCCTTGCCTAGAAGATTATGCAGTTACAATTCTTGACGACCCTTACGATACGCCTTCTAGTCTTGTTCAAAAATGTATGGAATATGTTTCGGCTGTAAATTGCAAAGAAGCGGCTCCTGCGCTTGTAAAACTTGTAGATGCAGATGATGATAAATATTTTACGCCTGCGCTTACGGCACTTGGCAAAACTGGTGGCGCAAAAGAAGCTCTTTACTTAGCAAAGTTTTTGGAACGTGACGATTTAGAAACAAATCAACGGCAAGCGTTAATGCGCACTTTGGGTCAAATGAATGCTGTAGAAACTTTTGATTCTGTTATGAAAATTGCAGAAGATGAAGATGAAAACAGTTTTGTTCGAATGTATGCGGCAGAAGCTATTGGAAATATGAAAAAAGACGAAGCAATTCCTGTTTTAATAAATCTTTACGAAACAGGCGACCCAAATATGCGTGAATATTGTATAAAAGGTCTTCAGAATTTTCCAAATTCAAAAAAAGCAAAGAATACAATTATTCAGGCAATTCGCGATGAACACGTAAAAGTTAGGCTTCAGGCAGTAAAAGCGGTAAAAGAAATGAATATGACAAGCGCAATGGATTTTTTAATTTATCGCGCAAAAAATGATTCTGAAAATGCCGTAAAAAAAGAATGTTATCCTACAATTGCCGCCTTAAACACAGAAAAAGGTAACGAATTTTTAGTAAAACAAATTACAGATAAAAAAGTTCCGGATTCTGCTAAAGCAATGGCGGCAGAAGCTTTGTTAAAAAGCGGAAACAATATTGGAACAGAAGAAATTGCGGAATTGGCAAAAAGCGTTGCAGATGACCCAAAACGAAAATCTTTGCGCTATTCGCTTGGAAAACTTATGGCAAAATATATGAATCCGGCTTTTGCAGAAGCAGGCGTTCTTTACGTTCAGTCTAAAGATGCGCAAACTGCATCTCTTGGTTTGGATATGTACAAAGCCGGTCGTTACGAAACAATAAAATCCGCTGTTGTTCAGTTGGCAGGCGATTCTAAGCGCAATTCGTCTAACAGAAAGCGCGCCGAAAAGTTGCTTGGCATAGAAGCAGATTCGCTAATTAATAAAAATGCCGAAAAAGAGCAAAACAAC
>CAZJOU010000135.1:1771-5715 GCA_964547685.1 uncultured Treponema sp.
TATAAGGAATTGCATTTTGTATTGTAGATTCCGAATTAAGTTCGGAATGACGAATGTACCTTACTTATTTACTTAATTCGTTAAGCACACCGTAAACTTTATTTATTCTTTGCTTTTGTTCTTCCGAAAAAACATTTTCCGAATCAACTAAAGTTTCTAGCGAAGCAAGACTTTCGTTTAATGCAGTAGAAAATCCGCGCGAAACTTTGTTCCAAAAAGTTCCGTTTCCATCTGTAAAAACGCAAATAAAACCATATTCTTTGCTTTTTTGCTTTGCTATTGCAACACGCAAAGCGTTTGTGCAAATTTCTGTAACTTTTTCTGCGCCGTTTTCGTCAGAAAGATTTGCATTTAATTTTCTGTTCCAATCTTTTTCAGAAATTGGAGTTAAATCTATAGTTTTTGCAATTTTAATTGTTGTTGTAAGTTTTTCGTTTTCTAAAAGCGAAAATCCATTAGAAAAAACAATTTTGCAAAGCAAAGTTCCAAACGCTTTTATTTTTTCTTTGCTTTCTTCTGCTTTTGCCGCAACAATAAAATCTTCAAAATTAAGTTCAGCCTGTTTTTTGCCTTTTTTTAATTTTACAGGGAAAGTTTTTCCGCCTAAAGAAACAAAATTTTCATCTTTGTTTTCTACTTTTTTGCCTTCGCGTTCACGCTGTTTTTTAGAAATATGTTCTTCATAAGAATCGGCTTGGCTTTCCAAAGTTTTCTTTTTGCGGATATTTTCTAGTTTTTCAAGCAAATCTGGCGAAATTTGCGCCAAAATAGATTTTGTTAGTGGCGAAACGCTCATTGCATACATTCGGCTTGTGCGCACAATTTCACCAGCAACAATATAGATTGGGTCTTGCTTAAACATAACGGACCCAGGATGAATAAAAATGTTGTCTGCCGTAAGCGACTGGTAACATTCCTTCTTTTTTCGTATGCACACAAATTGAATCATTCCTGCGCCAATGCACGCTAAATAGTCAGATTTGCTTCCGCCACTAAGAACTGGAATATTAAGATGAAAAATAATGTCTTTTAGTTGTGTGTCAATATTTTCTATTTCGCGCATAATTTTTTCGTCAAGATAATTTTTTTTGCAAAATTCTTCTTTTTTTTCGTTGTCGTCGCACTTTATCCAAGCATTAAAAAGATTTAAATAACTTACAAAATCGCCTTGCATATCGCGGAATGCGTGGTGCGCTTTTCTTGCTTCCATTTCTTTTCCTGGCGGAAGAATGAACGGACTATTTGTACTTAAAAACGAAGCCGCTACTAAAATTTCTTCCAAAACATTAGGGTAGCGCATAATAGATTCAACAATAATTCGGCTAATGCGCGGTTCAAGAGGAAATGCAACCATCATTTTTCCAATAGAAGAAAGCGTATTGTCTTTAGAAAGTGCGCCAAGCATATTTAATGTATCAATTGCGCCGTAAATATTTTCTATTCCAGGCGGAGAAATAAAATCAAAACCAGCAAAATCTGTAATTCCTAAATCTGCCATTTGTAAAATTACTTCGCTTAAATCTGTTCTGTAAATTTCTTCCAAAGTGTACATTGGGCGCGTTTCAAAATCTTTTTTGTGGTAAAGTCTGTAACAAGTTCCTGGTTGAGTTCTTCCTGCTCTTCCACGTCGTTGATTACAACTTGCTTTGCTAACTGGAGTTTCTACCAAACTAGAAGTAAAAGTGTGCGGATTATAAAAGTTAAGTTTTGCAAGTCCAGAATCAATTACGTAGGTTATATCCGAAATTGTAACCGAAGTTTCTGCAATATTTGTAGAAATTATAACTTTTTTCTTTCCTTTTGGAGCAGGCAAAAAAACTCGTTCTTGGTCTTCTTTAGAAAGTCGCCCGTAAAGTGGCAAAGTATGAATTTTTTTTGCAAAAGTTGAATGGTCCAAAAGCGACATACAATCTTTTATAATTTTTTCGCCAGGCAAAAATATAAGAATTCCGCCTTCGTCGCCATTTTGTAAAATTCGTTCTACAGTTCTAGAAATTTTTTCTAATAATGCAGTGCTTGCAGTTTCGCTAACTGTGCTTGCCGCAACAATTGGCGGGTCATAAACCATAGTAACAGGAAAAGTTTGCGTTTCTATTGTAACAATAGGGCAGTCGTTAAAATATTTGCTAAACGCTTCTGCGTTAATAGTTGCAGAACTTACAATTACTTTAAATTCTTTCCGTTCTTGCAAAACGCGTTTTAAAAGTCCCAAAACAAAATCAATGTTTAAACTTCGTTCGTGTGCTTCGTCTACCATAATTACAGAATATTTAGAAAGCCACGGATCTAGTTTCATTTCTTGCAAAAGAATTCCGTCGGTCATAATTTTAATTTTTGTAGTTGAATCAGTCTTGTCTTCAAAGCGCATTTTATAACCAACAAGTCCCGGATACGTTGTTCCAAGTTGCTTTGCTATAAATTCGCTAACACTTAAAGCCGCAATTCTACGTGGTTGCGTAACGGCAATCATTCCAGTTGCGTCATAACCTGCTTCGTGCAAAATAACTGGAATTTGCGTTGTTTTTCCAGAACCAGTAGGACTTTGCACAACAACAACCTGATTTTCTTTTAGTGCGCTAAGAATTCTGTCTTTTTGCTCATAAACCGGTAAAGATTTATAATCTATTGCCATAATATAGTTTCCTTTATACTTTCTGTAATTTTTTTACGTTCTTGAATGTAGTTTGCCCAATTCGTTCTGCCAACTTCATTCAAATAATTTATAAAATCGTCATCTAAGAATTTTACAACAAATTCCCAAGCCGTGTTTATATACGTTGTAATAAATTTTGTTTCTGTACGTTCAATGTAGGGAGCGGGATTATTTTTGTCTTTGCAAAAAACAACTTTCATCATCATTCCGTCGCCAGTGTCGTCGCGTGGATTTTTTGGATTTTTAAAATCTGGATTCCAGCGTTGACCGCTAATTACATTTCCGTTTCCATATATTATAACTTTTTTTAAAAGTTTTGTTTCGTTTTCGCCTAAAATTTCTCGTTCGCGCACAATATGCGGATGATTTGTCCATACAACGTCTGCACATTTTTCTGTAAGTTCATAATAATATTCTTTTCGCTTTTGGCTAACTGGCAAAACATATTCTGGTTCATCTGTGTGAATAGAAAGAACCATAATATCACAAGGATTTTCTGCACGCAATTTTACAAGATATTCAATAAATTCGTTCCAATTTTGTCTGCTTGCAACAATATAATTTAAGTAAGAACGATAATTTGGACGGTTTAATATTTCTGTTACAGCAACAAAAAGAATTTTCCATTTGCCTTTTTTTATTATCTTAAAAGAAATTGGTTCGTGTGGTTTTTCGTTTATTCCACAAAAGTAAACTGGACGATTAGAATGTTCAAATTCTGCTTCTGTTTCTACTGCCCATTTTCTAGTTTCTAAAATTCCAGTTAAACCTTGATCGTTTGTGTGATTATTTACATTAGAAAAAACATTAAAACCTGCATTTATTGCAGAAAGAGGAAAAGAAGGTTGCATATTAAAATCTGGATAAGGTGAAAATGGCAAATCTTTTACAACAGGTGCTTCTAAATTGGCAAACGCAAAATCAGAATCTTCAATGTAAGGTTTTATATCCGCCCAAATTTTATCATAATTTTTCATATTGTAATTTGGTTTGTGCGCCATAATATCGCCCGCAAAAATAAGCGAAAGCCGTTCTTTTTTTTCTTCAATTTGAACAGAAAAATCTTCCGAAACCTTTTTTGTGGAAGTACAAGAGGCAATTAAAAAAGAAAATGTCAAAACCGCAATAAAAAAAAACTTATTCAAAACATATTTATTATAGCATAGAATTTGAAATTAGGAATTATTAATTAGAAACCAACTGCGAACAGGATGTTCGCAAAGCGTACTTGAAAACGCGAAGCGTTTGAAATGGAAAAGAAATTGCAGGACGTAATTTCTTTTCCTAAGAA
>CAZJOU010000136.1:0-1187 GCA_964547685.1 uncultured Treponema sp.
TTATTTAATCTCTTCTCCGGCTGGGAACTTTGCGTTTGCTACGTCGTTGGCGTAATTGTTTAGCGCATCTTTTACTATGTCAAAACCATTTAAGTATTGGCGAACAAAGCGCATTTTGAATCCGGAAAGTCCAAGCATATCTTGTAAAACAAGAACTTGTCCGTCTGTGTCAACTCCGGCGCCAATTCCGATTGTTGGAATATTTACTGCGTCTGTTATTTTTTTTGCAAGCGCGGCTGGAATACATTCCAAAACAATAGCAATGCAACCAATTTCTTCGGCTTTTTTTGCTTCTTCTATAATTTTTGCCGCCGCTTCTTCGGTTTTGCCTTGCATTTTGTGTCCGCCAAACGCTTGGTAAAATTGCGGAGTTAGCCCTAAATGGCTAATAACTGGAATTCCGCTTAAAACTAAATGACGCAAAATTTCTTCCTGACCAAAAACGCCTTCGATTTTTACGCAGTTTGCGCCCGCTTTAAGTAGTTCGCCTGCGCATTTTGTTGCGTGCTTTTTTCCTTTTCGTGTGCTTAAAAACGGCATATCGGCTGCAATGTATTTTTCCGTTCCGTTACGAACGCTTCGAGTGTGTTCGGTCATCCATCGCATTTTTGCAGGAATCGTAGTTTTTTCGCCATGCATAACCATGCTTAAACTGTCGCCAATTAAAATGCAGTCAATGTCGGTTTTGTCAATAATGCGCGCAAACGTTGTGTCGTAGCACGTAACCATAGAAATTTTTTTGTTTTCTTGTTTGTACTTTAAAAAATCAAGAGAAGTCATAGTACCTGTCCTTTTTAGATCAAGTCTTTTGTAAAAGAGCGTAATTTTTGCGGCAGCAAAAGCGTCCGCGTTGAATCAATTCCAAGCACAAAATGTGCTTTTGGTAACTGTTCGAAAATTAGTTTAGTGAAATGAAAGTTTTTCGTAAAGTAGGAAAGAAAATTGCCTCCTGCAATTTTCTTTCCATTAGACCTTGCTTCGCAAGTTCTATGAGTTCTTGGCGGACGTCCTGTCCGCCGTTGTGGTTACTTTTGTTGTGCAAGCACAACTATCTATATACGACCTGCAATTTCGTTTCCATTTCAAACGCTTCGCGTATTCAGGTGCACTTGGCGAACCTCCTCGTTCGTCGTTGGATTTGTTATTGTCGGCGTTGCCGACTAGATTAGCGTGTCATTCCGTGCTTG